>NZ_JBHYMK010000007.1:0-189290 GCF_042743065.1 Streptomyces sp. NPDC058872 | reverse complement strand
TCGTGGGGGGGGGGAGCCCCCCCCGGGCCCCCGCCCCCCCCCGGTTGTCGCGTGGGGGGGCCGCCCCCCCCCCCCCCGGGGGGGGGGGCTCCTCCACACCAAGGATCAAACGATCGAGTGCACCGTCATCGGCAGCCCGCCGCGCACCCGCAGCGTCAGCATCGGTTCCGGCCGCACCGGATATCCGGGTGCCTTGGTCAGCCTGAGCTCGCGCACCACGGTGGCGAGCACGACGGTGGCCTCCAACATGCCCAGGCTGTTGCCGATGCAGAAGCGCGGCCCGGCACCGAACGGCACGTACGCGTAGCGGTGCCGTCCGGCCGCCCGGTCCGGGGCGAAGCGCTCCGGGTCGAAGCGGTCCGGCGCGTCCCAGAACGCCGGGTGCCGGTGCAGCGTGTACGGGCAGATCAGCACGTCGGCACCGGCGGGCACGCGGAAACCGCCGATCTCGTCCGACTCCCGAGCCGCCCGCGGCAGGATCCAGACCGGCGGGTACAGCCGCATCACCTCTTCGATGACCATCGTCGTGTACCTGAGGCGGTGCAGGTCCTCCATCGTGGGCGACCGGTCGCCGAGGACCTCGACGGCCTCCTCACGCACCCGTTCCTGGACCAGCGGATGCTCGTCCAGCAGGTGGAAGGCCCAGCTCAGCGTCGAGGCGGTCGTCTCGTGGCCGGCGAGCAACAGGGTCACGAGCTCGTCCCGCATCCGGCGTCGACCGGTCGCCGGGTCCTTCTCCCGCCGGGTCGACTCGATCAGTCGGGACAGGACGTCGTCACCGTCCTCGCTCGGGTGCGCGGCACGCTCGGCGGCGAGGTGCGCGACGATGTGGTCCAGGTCCGCCCTCGCCCGCCGGAACCGCCGCTGCCGGGCCAGCGGCAGCCAGGCGGGCACGGTGCTCAGCGACATCATCTCGAAGATGGCCTGGTTCTGAACGGCCTCGAAGGACTCTCCGATCGAGTCGAAGGCGTCGAGGTCCGCATCCAGGAGCGTACGACCGAGCACCCCCAGGGTGAGACCGGTCATCGCCTCCCGGACGTCGACCAGCACGCCACCCGCCTCCCGGGCCCGCAGCCGGGCCACCAGCTTGGCGGCCTCCTCCGCGATCACCCCCGCCTGCCGGGCGATCCGCTTGGCCTGGAAGACCGGCTGGATCGTCTTGCGCTGGCTGCGCCACAGCTCGCCCTCACTGGTCAGCAGGCCGTCCCCGAGCGCCCGCCGGGCGTGCACCAGGCCGATGCCCTTGTGGTAGTTGGCGTGGTTGTCCGTCAGCACGTGCTTGGCGTGATCGGGATGGTTGAAGAAGAACAGCGTCTTGGGCCCGAGCGGCAGCCGCACCGCGTCCCCGTAGGCGGCGGCCACCGAGCTCATCACGGCGAGCCGGTCCCTGGCCATCCTGGAGAGCAGTTGTGCGGTCATCGCACGGGAAGGCCCCGGCGGAAGCCGCCGGGGCCGGGCATCGACCGCTGGCACCGCGTCGTGCGACGGTACGCCGCTCACGTCCGTGCCCCACGGTGTTCGATGATCCGCTCGGAGATCCGCCGGCGCCACACCTCGTAGGCGGGCACCTCACCGTCCTCGATCGGGTCCGGCCATGCCTCCTCGCACACCCGGGCCACCTCGTCGGGCTCCATGCGGCAGAAGAACCCCGCGGCCAAGGCGGTGTGGGGAACGACCAGGCCGGCCTCCACGCGCGCCGTCACGGCGAACGCGGCCCCCTGCGCCACCTGCGGGCGGTACGCCCCGGCGCGCTTCCACAAGACGCCGAGCTCCGCCTCGTCCCCGCCGCCCGCGTACGCAGCGGCGAGTCCGGCACCGGCATAGAGGTCGGGCCGCCGCGATGCGGGGAAGCGGTCGAGCAGATCGGCCACCACATCCGGTGCCGTCCCCCCGACGAACCACATGGCCCGGCCGATGCCCTGGTCGATCACGCGCGAGGAGTGGGCCGCCGCATCACCGGCCGGCCAGGGGAAGTCCGGCTCCCGGTACTGTTCGTGCACGTACTTCCGGGTCCGGAAGTACGCCTGGTGGAACCCGTAGCCGTCGAGTGCCAGCCAGCGCAGCAGCGGGTCGGTGGGGGCGATCGCCTTCCAGCGGAAACGGGGAAGCCGGGCCATGGCCCAGCCGACTCCCACGTTCACCATGTAGCGGTGCCGGGCACCCCGACCGTCGAGCAACTCCCGTACCCGGTGGCCCGTGCCCGGGGACAGGCCGTCGAGCATCGCACAGCCCATGCCGGCCCCCTCGTAGGCGAAGCCGCGGAACTGCCGGGGCACCTCCTCGAGCCGCCGCTCCGCCTCGGTGCCGGTGCGCGCCTCCATCACGTACGCGTAGCCGTCCAGAAAGGTCCCGCCCACGGTTTCGAGGAGATCTCGCGCGGCGGGGCCCTTCACGTGGAAGCCACGCGTCGAGAGACGGGTGGCCGAATGACTCGGTGTCAGCATGCGGCGCCTGAGCGCGCGCCACGAACCGGCCATGGTTCCCTCCATCGGTCGGGCTGCCAGTGGCGCAGCCGTCCGATTCCGATCCTCCCGACGTCCGCCGCCGCCCGCCTACTTCGAGCGTGCCCACCGTCGTGAGGCCGGTGTCCGACCCGGGTGCGGGTGCGGGTGCGGGAGGTCCGGGTGGCCTCCGCTCGTGACCGGGCACGGAAACCGCGCGCCGGGACCGTCCGCCGCGCACCGGCCTCCGCACGGGCGGTCCCGTGCGGAGGCCGGTGGCCTCGTACGACGGGGTCAGAGGACCGCGCCGAGGAAGGAGCGGGTGCGTTCGTGTTCCGGGTCCTCGAAGAGGCGCTCGGGGGAACCGGATTCCAGGATCTTGCCCCGGTCGAACATCATGACCTGGTCGGAGACGTCACGGGCGAAGCCCATCTCGTGGGTCACGCAGAGCATGGTGATGTCCGTGCCCGCAGCGATGTCCCGCAGGACGTCCAGCACCCCGGCGACCAGTTCGGGGTCGAGCGCCGAGGTCACTTCGTCGAGCAGCAGCACGTCCGGCCGCATGGCCAGTGCCCGTGCGATCGCCACCCGCTGTTGCTGGCCGCCGGAGAGACGCGTCGGGTGGGCGCCCTCCTTGTCGGCCAGCCCGACGAGGTCGAGCAGGCCGCGGGCGCGTTCCACCGCCTCGTCCTTGCCGAGCCCCAGCACGTGGATCGGGGCCTCGGTGACGTTCTCCAGCACCTTCATGTTCGGGAAGAGGTTGAACTGCTGGAAGACCATGCCGATGCGCTGGCGGTGCGCGCGCACGTACTTCTCGTCGGCCGGTACCAGGTCGCCCTTGGCCCCGGGCATGTGGGAGAAGGGTTCCCCCGCGACGTGGATGGTGCCCTCGGTGACCCGTTCGAGCGTCATCAGCAGGCGCAGGATCGTCGTCTTGCCCGAACCGCTGGGGCCGATCAGGGTGACCCGCTCGCCACGTCGGACCCGCAGGTCGAGTCGGTCGAGCACGGTGTGGTCGCCGAAGCGCTTGACCACCTGGTCGAAGCGGATCATCTCCTCGGAGGGCAGGGCGTGCTCACTGGGCAAGACGGTTCTCCAGCTTTCTCATCAGGACGGATGTCGGGTAGCTCGCGGCCAGGAAGACGACCGCGGCCAGGGTGAACGCCTCCAGGTAGGCGAAGTGGACGCTGCCGAACTCGTCCGCCCGGTGGACCATCTCCTGCACGGTGATCACCGAGAGGAACGGCGTCTCCTTGAACATGGAGATCACGTAGTTGCCGAGTGCGGGAACCACCTTCCGCAGGGCCTGTGGAAGCACCACGGCCCTCCAGGTCCGGACCGGAGACAGCGAAAGCGCCACGCACGCCTCCCACTGCCCCTTGGGCACCGCGTCGATGCCCGACCGGTACACCTCGGCGGTGTACATGGCGTAGTGCACGCCGAGCACGCAGACGCCGATGGTCAGCGGGTCGAGTCCGGGCACCAGCACCCAGACGGCGAAGAGCTGGATCATCACCGGCGTGGAGCGCACGAACTCGACCAGCCCGCGGAGCGGAGCCGTCACCCAGCGGGTCGGTGCACGGAGCGCGACGGCGATGAGCAGGCCCAGCACCATGGCGACGAGCGAGCCCAGCACGGTGGCCAGCAAGGTGATCCCGAAGCCCCGCAGGATCAGCGGAAGGCCCTCAAGCGCGGTGTCCCAGGACCACATCAGGCACCACCCGCCACCGTGGCACCGGTGTGCTCGGCGCGCTTGACGCTGCGGGGGGCATCGCTCCGGCCGAGGCGCGCCTTGGCCGCCCGCTCCACGGCGTTCATCATCAGGGTGAAGGCATAGGCGATGACGAAGTACACCACCAGCAGGGTCAGATAGGCGGCGGCCGTGTCACCCGTCGTCGAACGGATCTGGTCCATCTGGAAGGTCAGGTCGGTGATGGTGACGAGGGACATCAGCGGGGTGGACTTGAGCAACTGGATCAGCAGGTTGTTGAACGGCGGGATCATCTGGACCCAGGCCTGCGGCAGGATGACCCGGCGCATCCGCAGCCACGGGCCCATGTTGAGGGCCACCGTGGCCTCCCACTGCGCCTTCGGCACCGCGTTGACCGCACCGCGGACCACTTCGGCGCCGTAGGCACCGTAGTTGAGGCCGAACGCGAGGACCGCGCAGGCCAGCGGCTCCAGCCGGAAGCCCAGCACCGGAAGGGCGAAGAAGAGCCAGAAGAGCTGCACGTAGAGGGAGGTGCCGCGGAAGAACTCGACCACCACCCGTGCGGATCCGCGCAGCAGTACGCGCGGGGAGCGGGAGGCCAGGCCGAGGGCGAAGGCCAGGACCAGTGCCAGGAGTGCACTGAGGACCGTCGCCAGTAGCGTCATGGTGATGCCCTCGCCCAAGCTGGGGAGGGATCGCGTGAGTTGGGAGAGGAAGTCACTCATGCGGGACGCGTCTCACGCCTTGCACAGGTCGACCGTCCGCAGCGTGGCCGGTGGCACCTCGTTGGCCGTGAAGCCGTACTTCCCGATCAGGTCCACATAGCGGCCCGTATCACCGGTGATCTTCTTCAATTCGCCGTTGAAGGCGTCCCGGAGCGTCG
This sequence comes from Streptomyces sp. NPDC058872, assembly GCF_042743065.1. Taxonomy (NCBI): domain Bacteria; kingdom Bacillati; phylum Actinomycetota; class Actinomycetes; order Kitasatosporales; family Streptomycetaceae; genus Streptomyces; species Streptomyces sp. NPDC058872. Next base: position 184,255 of record NZ_JBHYMK010000007.1, on the reverse strand, counting down.
TCGCACTCTTCCGGAAGACCGCGCCACCGGGGCTGTACTGCTTGCGTCCGTCCACCTCGGGGAGGAACGGGTCCAGCACCTCGACGTCCGCGCCCTCATTGGTTCTGGCCAGCCAGCGGAGCGAGATCCCGGTCAGGGCGAAGGCGTCGATGCGGCCGGCCACCAGGGCGTCGAGGCCGTCCTGTTGCTTCGACAGCGACTTGACGCGCCCGTCGCCCACTCCGGCGGCCCGTGCGTAGCCGGCTTCGACGGCCGCGGTCAGGACGCCCACCGTGACGTCCTTGCCGGCACAGGACGCGAGGTCGCTCAGCTGGGCGGGATTGCCCTTGCGCACCATCAGGGCCGTGGGGGAGACGAACTCCGGCTCGGAGAAGATCACCTTGGCGCACCGTTCGGGAGTGATGGCCATTCCGGCACTGACCACGTCGAAGCGGTCCGCCATCAGACCGGGGATGAGCGACTTGAAGTCCGTGAGCGTGGGGCGCAGTTCCTTGATGCCGAGGGCCTTGAAGATCTCCCGGTGCAGGGTGGGCGCTTCTCCCGCGAGCTCGTTGCCGTCCTTGTAGCCGTACGGGGCTTCACCGGCGAAACCCACCCGGACGAAGCCCTGGTCGCGCAGCTTCGCCAGGAGGTCACCGTCTCCCGCGACGGACCCCGAACCGGGTTCCGTACGGCTGCACGCGGTCAACAGGCCCGGGACGGCGACCAGTCCGCCGAGCGCAACGGTACGGGTGAGGAGCCCCCGACGGGAGAGGGGCGCGCGCTGCATCATGCCAATCCTTTCGTCGGTGCCGCGTCACGGAGGCGTGACGCGGCACGCTGCGGCGCCTACCCGACTGATCCCCATGTATGTCCAATGATTTCGAGGGGGCGTGCGGCCCGCTCTCGGGGGACGGGGGTGCGCACGGCGGACAGCCCCCCGTTCCGGCCGGCCACCAACGCGTCGCCGAGGCCGTGTGCGCTGCACTGGGCCCGCTCCGGTAGCGCGGTGCCCGGACCCCGTCTTGGCGGGGCGGCCGTCCCGGGGTTGCGCCCCTGCCGGTTCAGTGCGTGCGGAGCCGGGCCAAGGTGGCGTCGATGTCGGTGGCGCGGGGGCGGTTGTGGGGCAGCTTGGCGAGTACGGCGGCCATGCCACAGGTGTTGGTGAGGGCGGAGAAGACCAGCCCCGCGGCGATGCCCGCCGACAGGATCTGGAGGGCCGGATGGACGAGGAGGCCGAGGAGCAGGCCGAGGAGGACGATCGTGCCCGCGGTGAAGCGGACCTGGCGTTCCATGCCCCAGGTGGTGCGGGTGGCGCCCTCGGGACGGTGCAGTTCGTGGCCGTCGGCGGTCCATGCGCCGGTGCCGCCGGAGAGGGTGGCGGTGTCGATGCCGTTCTCGGCGAGGAGACGGCAGGCGTTCTCGGACCGTGCACCGGACGCGCAGACGACCAGGACGTCACCGCGGTCGGCCGCGTGTCGGATGTCGGGCAGGGCCCGCTGGATCTGGTCCAGGGGGATGTTCAGTGCTCCGGGCAGGTGCCCACCGGCGTACTCGCCGGGGGTGCGCACGTCGATCACGATCAGCTCGTGCAGGCGGGTGTGGGCTTCGCCGGTGCCGAGGGCGGTGGGCGTGGTCATGGTGGGAGTCTTCCTTTTCTGTCTGCCGTGCCCCCACAGAGGAGGATGCATTACCCTCTGGGGTATCTGAGGGGGAGGATGGAGCGTGCCCCGACGGGGGGCGGGGCCTTGAGGTGGCCGTTCGCGGCGCGCGCGGGGCCCGTGCTCGGACGATGAAGCGCGCGGGGCCCGTGCTCAGGCGATGACGTCGACGAGCATGAAGGCCGCCACGCCCAGCAGGACACATGCGAAGATCCGTTGCAGGGTCCCGGCGGTGATCTTCGTGGCGAGGCGCTTGCCGTCCCAGGCACCGAGGATCGCCGCTCCGGTGAACGGGGCGATCACCTCCCAGCGCAGGTCCCCGCCGGTTCCCGTCCGCGCGGTGAGTGCGGCCAGCGAGTTCACGGTGATGACCAGCAGGCTCGTGCCCACGGCCTGCTTCATGCGCAGGCCGAGGACCCCCACCAGGGCGGGTACGGCCAGGAAGCCCCCGCCGACGCCGAGGAAACCGGTCACGGTTCCCAGCCCCGCGCCCACTCCCGCGGCCTTGGCGGGACGCACGCGTTCCGGCGGCTCGGAGGCGGCGGGGCGCAGCATGCGCAGGGCGGCCAGTGCGGCGATGACCGCGAAGGCGGTGGTGAGCACCGCGGCCGGGATCCGCGACGAGGCGGCTCCGGCGAGGAACGCCGGCAGGACCCCTGCCGCTGCGAACAGGCTTCCGGTCCGCCAGGCGACGTTCCCGTTCCGTGCATGGGCGTAGAGGGCGGTGGCCGAGGTCATCGTGACGATGATCAGACTGGCGGTGGTCGCGGACGAGGGCGAGAAGTCGAGCAGGTAGATCAGTGCCGGAACCGCGAGGACGCTGCCACCACCACCGAGGGCGCCGAGGGCCAGGCCGATGACGGCCCCGGCGACCAGGGCGAGGATCAGGGTGCTCACGCTATCGAGCCGCTGTTCCCGCGTTCGTCGGTGACCGGGAATCCGGCGGCGGCCCACGCGTTCATGCCGCCCGTCACGTCCACCGCGTCCGCTCCGCGTTCGGTGAGCAGCTTCGTCGCCTGCTGCGAACGCTGGCCGCTGCGGCAGATCACCACGAGCGGACGGCCCTGTGCGGACGCGGGCAGGGCCGCACCCGCGACCAGCCCGGTCAGTGGAGCGTGCACCGCGCCCGGGGCGTGCCCGGCTTTCCACTCGGGCTTCTCCCGCACGTCCAACAGGACGGCTTCGGGGCGGTCTCCGCCGGTACGGGTGCGGGCCTCGTGTACGGACAGGCGCGGCCTCTTCTTGCGGAAGGGGAACATCGTGGGCGTCACCTCTTTCGTTCGGGGGCGTGTGGGGATGCAGGGGCCCATCGGCCTCTGCTGGGTTCAGTCGCCGATGACGGGCAGCCCGGCGTCGGCGGCGGAGGCGAAGGCGTCGTCCACGGCCACCACCCTCCGCCCGGCGGCGTCCAGCAGCGAGGCCGCGATGGCCGCGCGCATGCCGCCCGCGCAGTGCACCCAGACCGTGCCGCCGGGCACCTCGCCGAGGCGGCGGTGCAGCTCGTGGATCGGGATGTGCACGGATCCCTCGATCCGCTCTGCGGCGCGCTCGGACGCGCGGCGCACATCGAGCACCACGATTCCGTCCCCGCGCCGGGCCGCCAGTTCGGCGAACGTGGCGCGGGGGAAGGCCGCGGGCTCCTCGCCCTCCCGGAGCCAGCGGGAGGGTCCGCCGGTCGCGGCGGCGGCAGGTCGGTCGATGCCGACCCGGACCAGTTCCCGCTGGGCGGCCGCCAGCTGCTCCGCCGTGTCGGCGAGCAGGGTGACCGGCTTGCCCCAGGGGATCATCCAGGCCAGGTAGGTGGCGAGCTTCCCGTCGGCCTCGAAGTTGAACGCACCTGCAAGGTGCCCCTCGGCGAACGCGATCCGGTTGCGCAGGTCCACCACCCATTCGCCTGCCGCCAGCCGGGCGGCGAGCTCCTCGGGGTCGGCGGCCGTCGGCGGGGTGAGGTCGACGGGGGCGGGGCCCGCGGCGTTGGTCGGGCCCATGTGCGCGTAGTAGGCGGGTACGTCCTCCAGGCCCGCGAGCAGGTCGGTGACGAAGGCGTCCACGTCGGAGGTGAGGACCGTGTTGGTGGTCTTCTCCTTGCCGATGGTCGTGGCGTCGCCGTCCGCCTGTGCGGAGGAGCAGAAGCTGCCGAAGCCGTGCGTGGGCAGGACCGCCGTCTCGTCGGGCAGGGCGTCGGCGAGACGGCGGACCGAGGCGTGCTGTGCGCGCGCCAGCTGTTCGGTGAGCCGTGGTTCGACGAGGTCGGGGCGGCCGACCGTGCCGATGAGGAGGGAGCCGCCGGTGAACGCGGCGACCGGGAGTCCCGACTCGCCGAGTACGTACGCGGTGTGGTGCGGGGTGTGCCCGGGGGTGGCGACGGCCGTCAGGGTCAGGTCCGTGTCGATGTCGACGGTGTCGCCGTCGCTGACCGGGACCCGGGCGAACGAGACCCGTGCACCGGCCGGCACCAGGTACTCGGCCCCCGTGATCCGGGCCAGCTCCAGGCCGCCGGTGACGTAGTCGTTGTGGACGTGCGTCTCCACGACGAGGGCTATGCGCACCCCCCGCCCGGCCGCAGCGGCGAGCACCCGGTCGACGTCGCGGGGCGGATCCACCGCCACCGCGGTCCGCGTTCCACCGGCGAGGTAGCTGCGGTTGCCCAGGCCCTCCAGCTCGATGGTGTCGACGAAGAACACCCGGATGCTCCCTTCTCGCGAAAATTACCCCCTGGGGTATGGATTCCACCATAGCACTTTTACCCCCTGGGGTATGTGTCGAACGGGGTGGTGGGTGCGTGTGGTGCGTGTAGTGCGTCTGGGGTGGATGCTGGGGCCGCACGGGACACGGGGGCCGAGGCGTGCGCTCAGCGGTCGTGAGGTGCCCCGGAGGCGTCGCTCTCCGGGGCGTGATGTGGGCCCGGCGGGCCCGCGGTCGGACGGGTGCGCTCCGGCGGCTCGTCGATGCCGTCCGTGACCGCCCGGTCCCTAGCCGACGGTCGCGGGGGGCCACTCGCCGGTCAGTGCCTGCTCGACGAGTGCGGTGAGTGCGGCGATGTCCGCGCGATCGGCGGGTCCGAGCTCCTGACCCGCCGCGACGTCGCGCACGCGGGTCAGCTGTTCGACGATGGCGGCACGCTGCTCGGGTCGGCTGTGCCAGGCGAGTTCCCGCAAGAGCATCAGGAGGCGGGCGAGGACCGCGGGCTCCGCCGCGCCGTAGCACAGGGGCTGGGCGATGCCGAGTCGGAGGAGCTCCGCCAGGTTCGCGCGGCGCAGGACCACGCGGATCCGACCGCGGTCGTCGTGGAGCAGCCTGGGCGACGGGTCACGCCTGGCCAGCTCGCACAGCAGCGCGGACGAGTGGGAGAGCGCATGGACTGCGGTGGTGGGGTCGTTGATTCCGGGGGAGAGCGCCCGGGTGGCCACGTCGGTGAGCTGGCGCAGGCCGAAGGAGACGTCCTGCCGGGGGGTTCGCTCGGGCTCGGTGGTCAGGGTGCGGGCCGCGCTGGACACCAGTTCCTCCCGCACCTCGGGGGCGAAGGGCCGACCGGTGCGGGGCCAGACGGCTCCGACGGGGGTTCCGGAGATCAGGGAGCTTCCCGGGGAACGGTCGACGAGGACGACGGCGTCCGCCTCGATCGCCGCGGACAGGATCGCCCCTTCGTCCACGGCGCTCAGGAAGCCCGAGGAGGCCGCGAGGAGGGGAAGGGCGCCGGCGGGCGGTTCGGGGGGTGCGGGAGGGGGCGTGCCGGCGGGATCGGCTTCGGCTTCGGGGAGCAGCCTGCGGATGGTCGTGTCCGCGTCGACGTGCACGTCGCGGAGCATGGTTTCCACCCGGATCTTGCGCGCCAGGTGCGACAGGAACACCACGAGCACGAACATGCTCGCCAGGGTGAGCAGGAAGGCGACGGTGATCGACACCTGGGGCAGGGCCGGTGTCTCGTTCCCGCTCCCGCTGCGTACGGTGCGCAGGACGGTCAGTGCGTAGGTGAAGGTCGCCAGGAAGAGGGCCAGGGTCGCCTGTACGTAACCGTCCTGGCTGAAGGTCCGCAGCAGTCGGGGGGAGAACTGGCTGCTCGCCAGTTGTAGCGTCACCACCGTGAGCGAGAGGGTCAGGGTCGTTGCGGTGATCAGGGAGCCGGCGATCGCCGCGAGCAGTGCGCGTGCGGCGTCGGGGTCGCCCCCGAAGAGGTAATCGGCGAGCGAGGGCGGGATGCCGGTCCGGATCCGTGCGTCCAGACGGGGTAGCCCCACCCCCAGGGCGACGGCCAGCACGACGGCCAGCGCCGGTACCGGCCAGAGCCGGGCGCGCAGCATCTCGCCCAGCGGCGGAAGGGGCCCCATGACGCGTCTCCTCATCATGCCGGAGTGCAGCGGGCTCCATTGTGTGTCCCGGGGCGGCGGTGGCCGGTTCGGACACGGCGGTTCCGTCCGCCGCACCCGGAAATCCCTCCGAACGGGGGTGCCGTTGAGGGGTGGCGAACCGGTTGGCGGGCGACGCGCCGAAGGAGTGCGTTCCCGGTGGCCACGTCCGTGGACCTCATGTGCGTCCCGGCCCTTGGGCGCCGATCGGACGGCCGGTGCTCAAAGCCCGGGACGCACAGGGGTGGGGCCCGGAGCTCAGGAGGACGCCCGGGCCTGGAGGGCGTCCTGCCAGGCGGGGGCGGGGAGGACGGGCTCCGCTTCGGCCGGTCGCCCGCCTCGGGCGAAGAAGTCGGCGAGCGGGAGCAGCGCCGCCCCCACGGTGACGGCCTCCGGCCCGAGGGTGCCCAGGGAGATGGTGCTTCGACTGGCCGGGTAGCGGAGCGCGTACTCCCGTGCGTACTCCCGTACGGTGCTCAGGAAGCGTTCGCCGAGCTGGAGGCCGGCCCACCCCCCGACCAGGATCCGCTCGGGTTGGAAGAGGTTGATGAGGTCGGCGAAGCCGGCGCCGAGGTACTCGGCGGTCTCCAGCAGCACGGCGAGCGCCGTCCGGTCGGGCTCCCGTGCGGGGTCTTCGGGGTAGGCGGCGGCGAGCAGTGCGGTGAGGGCGGTCTCTTCGTCGGCTCCGACCGGCGGCCTGCCGCCGGCCTCCTGCCAGCGTTCGAGCAGGGCTTCGGCGCCCGCGTACGCCTCCAGGCAGCCCTGTGCGCCGCAGCGGCAGCGCCGCCCCCGCACCCTCACGGTCAGGTGACCCCATTCGAGGGCGCGTCCGGGGCCGAGCGGATCGGTGGCCACGCAGGCGCCGACGCCCGAGCCGAAGAGCACCACCACCGCGCTGCGTGCGCCGCGCCCCGCGCCGAACCACATCTCGGCCTGGCCGAGGGTGCGGGCCCCGTTGTCGATCCAGTAGGGCACGGTGTCGGGGAGATCGACGGACTCCCGCAGCAGTCGCTCCAGCGGCACCGCGTCCCAGCCGATGGTCTGCCCGTGCACGACCGCGCCGTCCTCGGGGGTGCGGGCGACGATGCCGGGCACTCCGACGCCGACGCCGAGCAGGCGATCGACGGGGACCTTCGCGGTGCGCAGGACCTCGGCCACCCCGTCGCGCAGATGGTCGACGACGACCTCCACGTCATACCGCGCGGTTCGCGGTCCGGAGCTGGCCAACGGCCTTTCAGAACGAGCCAGTTCACTGAGGTTCAGGTCGAAGAGCTCGATCCGGAGCCGGGTTTCCCCGATGTCGACGCCGATCATGAATCCGCTGTCGGGCGAGACGCGCAGCAGGGTGCGGGGGCGGCCTCCTGCGGAGTCGACGCTGCCGGCTTCCTCGACGAGGCCCTCGGCGACCAGTTCGGCGACCACATTGCTGATGGAGCCGGAGCTGAGCCCGGTGGCAGGGCCGAGCGTGAGGCGGCTCATCGGCCCCTCGAAGTACAGCCTGCGGAGCACGGCGGTGCGGTTCTCGCGTCGCAGGTCACGCACCGTGCGGCCACTCTTCGCGTGCACTTTGGTCCCCGTCTGTCGATGTCCTTCGATGCAACATACCCGCAATCCGGCCCTTGACGCGACCTTCTCATGGAGTTTAACTCACATCCTAAATTAAGCCGGTGTTACGGGGCGGGCGATCCGGACGCCCCCGCCGGCACCTCCGCCGACCCCGAAAGGGCCCAGGAGCCATGCGCAGAATCAGAGCCGCAGTCACCGGAGCCGTCACCCTCTCCCTCGCCCTCACCGCATCCGCCTGTGGCGGCAGCGCTGACGGCGGCGGCCAGGCGAAGAAGACCCTCACCTACTGGGCCTCCAACCAGGGATCCAGCCTGGAGGTCGACAAGGAGGTCCTCCAGCCCGAGCTCGACCGCTTCGAGCGCGAGACCGGCATCACGGTCAAGCTGGAGGTCGTCCCCTGGTCCGACCTGCTCAACCGGATCCTCACGGCCACCACCTCCGGCCAGGGGCCCGACGTCCTCAACATCGGCAACACCTGGAGCGCCTCGCTCCAGGCCAGCGGCGCCCTGCTGCCGTGGGACGAGAAGAACTTCGGTGCCATCGGCGGCAAGGACCGCTTCGTCGACTCCGCGCTCGGCTCCACCGGCACCCCGGGCCAGGACCCGGCTGCCGTCCCGCTCTACTCGATGGCGTACGCCCTCTACTACAACAAGAAGATGTTCCAGGACGCCGGCATCGACGAGCCCCCGACGACCTGGGACGAGGTCGTCGCCGTCGGCAAGAAGATCAGCAAGGACGGCAAGTGGGGGATCGGGGTCGAGGGCTCCAACCTCTCCAACAACATCCACCAGGTCTTCGCCCTCGGCAAGCAACACGGCGCGGACTTCTTCACCCCCGACGGCAAGGCCGACTTCACCTCGGACGGCGCCGTCGCCGCCGTCAAGCAGTACGTCGACCTGATGGCGGCCGACAAGATAGTCGCGCCGGGCAACGCCGAGTACGCCCAGAACCAGTCCCTCAGCGACTTCGCCAAGGGCCGCACCGCCATGGTCCTGTGGCAGACCCCGTCGCAGACCTTCGCCGCCCAGGGCATGACCGCCGGGGAATGGGGCGTCGTACCCGCCCCGGTGCCCTCCGGCGCTCCCGGTCAGGACGCGCAGACCAACTCCATGGTCGCCGGCATCAACATGGCCGTCTTCAAGAACACCAAGAACCTCGACGGCGCCCTGAAGTTCGTGAAGTTCATGACCAGCGACGCCGAACAGATCACGCTCAACAAGACCTACGGCTCGGTGCCGCCGGTCAAGAGCGCGCTCACCGACTCCGCGTTCTCCGACCCCTCGCTGAAGGTCATCCGCGACACCCTCGCCGCCAGCGCCGCCGCCCTGCCGCAGGTTCCCGAGGAGTCCCAGTTCGAAACCGTCGTCGGCACCGCGGTCAAGGAACTCTTCGCCGACGCCGCCGCCGGACGGCCGGTCACCACCGACTCCGTGCGTGCCAAGCTCGAAAAGGCCCAGCAGCAGATGCCGAAGAAGTAGGCCGCACGTCCCATGACGAAGACCATTCCCGCCCCCGAGCGCGAGCGGGTCGTGCCTGGGGCCGCACCCGGAGGGGCTCCCGCGGACCGCCGCTCCGGGCGCGGCCGCACGGCACTGCCGTACCTGCTGCTGCTCCCCGCCCTGATCCTCGAACTCCTCGTCCACCTCGTCCCGATGCTCATGGGCATCGGCATGAGCTTCAAGGAGCTCACGCAGTTCTTCATCGGCAACTGGTCCGAGGCCCCTTGGTCGGGACTGGACAACTTCACGGTCGCGATCGACTTCGACGCCCCCGTCGGCCAGGCGCTGTTGAAGTCCTTCCTGACCACCTGCCTGTTCACCCTCGCCTCGGTCGCCGCGTGCTGGCTGCTGGGCACCGCCGCCGCGATCTACCTCCAGGAGGGCTTCCGCGGCCGGGGCTTCCTGCGCACCCTCTTCCTCGTCCCGTACGCCCTGCCCGTCTACGCCGCGGTCATCACCTGGGCGTTCATGTTCCAGCGCGACAACGGGCTGGTCAACCACGTCCTGCACGACCAGCTCGGCATCGGCGACAGCCCCGCCTTCTGGCTCATCGGCGACAACAGCTTCTGGGCCCTGCTCGTCGTCTCCGTCTGGAAGGGCTGGCCGTTCGCCTTCCTCACCGTGATGGCCGGACTCCAGAACGTCCCCCGCGACATGTACGAGGCCGCCGCCCTCGACGGCGCCGGGACCTGGCGCCAGATCCGGCACATCACCCTGCCGTCGCTCCGCCCGGTCAACCAGGTCCTCGTCCTCGTGCTGTTCCTCTGGACCTTCAACGACTTCAACACCCCCTTCGTCCTCTTCGGCAAAGCGGCGCCCGAAGCTGCGGACCTGATCTCCCTGCACATCTACCAGTCGTCCTTCCAGACGTGGAACTTCGGCACCGGCTCGGCCATGTCCGTGCTCCTGCTGCTCTTCCTCCTCCTCGTCACGGGCGTCTACCTCCTGCTCACCAGCCGGGGAAGGAAGACCTCCGATGTCTGACCGCACAGCCACCGCCGCTGCCCCGGGCCCGTCCGTCCTCCCGGCGCCCGCCCGCCCGACCCGCCCGCGTCCGCCGATGGCCCCGCCGCGCTCCTTCCTGTGGAGCCGACGGATCTTCCTCACCCTGCTCACCGGCTTCGTCCTGGTGCCGGTGTACGTGATGGTCTCCAGCTCCCTGAAGCCGCTCCAGGACGTCTCGGACGAGTTCCAGTGGATCCCCAGCGGGCTCACCCTGCGCCCGTACGCCGACATCTGGCGGACCGTGCCCCTCGCCGACTACTTCGTGAACTCCATCGTGGTGGCCGGGGCGGCAACGGTCTTCTCGGTGATCGTCGCGATCTTCTCGGCCTACGCCGTCAGCCGGCACGAGTTCCGCGGCAAGCGGGTCTTCACGGTCACCGTCCTGTCGACGCAGATGATCCCCGGCATCCTCTTCCTGCTGCCGCTCTTCCTCATCTACGTCAACATCGGCAACGCGACCGGCATCGCCCTGTTCGGCTCCCGCGAAGGCCTCATCCTCACCTACCTCACCTTCTCGCTGCCGTTCTCCATCTGGATGCTCACCGGCTACTTCGACTCCATCCCCCGGGAGCTCGACGAGGCGGCCAAGGTCGACGGCTGCGGACCCGTCGGCGCCCTGTTCCGCGTCATCGTCCCCGCCGCCATGCCCGGCATCGTCGCGGTCGCCGTCTACGCCTTCATGACGGCCTGGGGCGAGGTCCTGTTCGCCTCGGTGATGACCAACGACACCACCCGCACGCTCGCCGTCGGCCTCCAGGGGTACGCCACCCAGAACGACGTGTACTGGAACCAGGTCATGGCCGCCTCCCTCGTCGTCAGCGTGCCCGTCGTCGCCGGCTTCCTCCTTCTCCAGCGCTACCTCGTCGCCGGCCTCACCGCAGGTGCGGTCAAGTGACGTCCCCCCGGCCCCGTACCGCAGAAAGGCACTCCGTGTCCGATCCCACCGCCCCCCTCGACCTCGGCGCCTTCCCGCCCGCATTCACCTGGGGCACGGCCACCTCCGCCTACCAGATCGAGGGCGCCGTCACCGAGGACGGCCGCGGCCCCTCCATCTGGGACACCTTCTCCCACACCCCGGGCGCCGTCGACAACGGCGACCACGGCGACACGGCCTGCGACCACTACCACCGCTGGCCCACGGACATCGCTCTCATGAAGGAACTGGGCACCGACGCCTACCGGCTGTCGGTCGCCTGGCCGCGCATCCTCCCCGACGGCGACGGACCGGTCAACGCGGCCGGACTCGACTTCTACGACCGGCTCGTCGACGCCCTCCTCGACGCGGGCGTCACCCCCAACGTCACCCTCTACCACTGGGACCTCCCGCAGGCGCTGCAGGACCGGACCGAAGCACACCGCGGCGGCTGGACCGAGCGCGCCACCGCCGAACACTTCGCCCGCTACGCCTCCCTCGTCGCCGAACGCCTCGGCGACCGCGTCACCCAGTGGGCCACCCTCAACGAGCCCCTCTGCTCCGCCTGGATCGGCCACCTCGAAGGACGCATGGCCCCCGGGTACACCGACCTGACCGCGGCGGTCCGCGCCTCCTACCACCTGCTCCTCGGGCACGGCCTCGCGGTCCGGGCCCTGAGGTCGGCCGTACCCGGAGCGCAGATCGGCCTCGTCACCAACCACTCGACCGTCGAACCGGCCTCCAGCCGCCCCGAGGACGTCGCCGCCGCCGCCCGGGCCGACGGCCACACCAACCGCTGGTGGCTCGACCCCGTGTACGGACGCGGTTTCCCCGCCGACATGCGCGAGCTGTACGGGATCGACCTCCCGGAACGCGAGGGCGACGCGGACCTCATCGCCGCCCCCTTGGACTGGCACGGCCTCAACTACTACTTCCCCGTCACCGTCGCCGACGATCCCACGGGCCCCGTGCCGTACGCGCGCGAGGTGCGCCTCCCGGACGTTCCGCGCACCGGCATGGACTGGCAGGTCGACGCGGGCGGCCTGGAGGCCTTCCTGCTGCGCCTCACCGAGGAGTACGGAGTGCGCCGCCTGTACGTCACGGAGAACGGTTCCGCCTTCCCCGACACGGTCGGCCCGGACGGCGCCGTCACGGATCCGGACCGGGCCCGGTACCTGGAGCAGCACCTGGCCGCCTGCGCCCGCGCCCTGCGCAAGGGGGTCCCACTCGCCGGGTACTACGCCTGGTCCCTGCTCGACAACTTCGAATGGGCCTACGGCTACGACAAGCGCTTCGGCCTCGTCCACGTCGACTACGCCACCCAGCAGCGGACGGTCAAGGCGAGCGGCCGGCGCTACGCGGACATCATCCGCACCCACCGGTCGCGGGCGCGTTGATCCGGCACCGTCCACCGTCCCGCGGGGGAGGGGCGGGAGCGATCTCCCGCCCCGCTCCCTTCCCCGCGCGGTGCGGGCGCCGTCAGGCCGAGTCGCGCACCACCAGGACCGGTTCGAAGGCCAGGGACCCGGGTCCGTCCCCCACTCCGTCGAGCACGTCGACCAGCAGCTCCGCCATCGCCGCGGCCATCTGCTCCACCGGCTGCCGCACCGTCGTGAGCGCCGGGCTGCAACTGCGTGCCGCAGCCGAGTCGTCGAAGCCCACCACGGCCACCGCATCGGGAACGGCCACTCCCCGTTCCCCCAGGTACTGGCAGGCCCCCTGCGCCATCAGGTCGTTCGCGGCGAAGACCGCGTCGATCGACGGATCCAGGGCCAGCAGCTCCGCCATCGCACGGCGCCCGCTGTCCACGGTGAAGCGCCCCCGGGCGAGCGGCACCGACGCCGTGCCGAGCGCCGCGCACTCCGCCAAGAACCCTTCGAGGCGGGGCCGCGCCGTCGGAGCGCCCTCCGGTCCGGTGATCATGCCGGGGCGTCGCCGGCCCGTCCCCCACAGGTGCCGGGCCGCAAGGGCGGCCCCCGCGGCGTGGTCGAGGTCCACATGGCCGCACCCGAGGTCCTCGGAGGGCCGGCCGAAGAGGACGGTGGGCAAGCCGGCCGCCACCAGCCGTCCCGGTAGGGGATCGCCCTCGTCGAGCGACACGACGAGGGCGCCGTCGGCCCCGCCGCGCCGGAGGTACGCCACCAGCTGTTCACGGGCCCGCTCCGACTCGGCGACGTGCAGCACGGGTTGCACCGCTCGTCGACGCAGAACCGGCAGCACCCCGTCCACCACGCGTCCGAAGAACGGGTCGGAGAAGATCCGGGCGGCGAAGGCCGAGTCTGTCGTCGAGAGCACCAGGGCCGCGGTCCCGGCACGATCCGTCACCAGCGCACGGGCGGCCTGGTGGGGCGCGTAGCCGATCCGGTCGATCGCGTCCCGAACGGTCCGTTGGATCGCCGGATCCACGTTGCGCACGCCGTTGACCACCCGGGACACCGTCGCCCGGGACACCCCGGCCTCGCGCGCGACGTCTTCGAGCGTCGGTCCTCGATTCCCCACCCGCGCACCTTACCGGCCCCTCCGGAGCGTTCCGGGAGGAACGCCGGACAAACCGAGCGGGCCGTCCACCGGAACGGTCCGACGCTCCCCCTCGCACCGCGGCTCGACGACTCCGTCCCGGTGCGAACGGGGCCCGGCCCGCGCCGTGCCCCGCCGCGTCGTGCCGCCGGGGAAGCGGCGCGGTCAGGGCAGCAGGACTGCCTTGCCGCGGTGGCGGCGGGACTCCAGATCGGCATGGGCCCGTGCGGCCTGGGCCAGCGGATAGGCGGTCCCGATCGGCAGGGCCAGTGCACCGTCCGCGACCAGCCGGACCAGTTCCGGTAGGTGGTCCCCGGTCCGACCGGCGCCGCCCGCACTGAAGCGGACGCCGTGCTCCCGCGCGGACAGGTCGGCGATGGTGACGACCCGGTCCGCAGCACCGGTCAGGGCGACGGAGCCGGGGAGCACTCCGGCTCCGGAGGCGTCGAGGACGTGGTCCACCCCGTCGAGGGTGACGTCCCCGACCCGGTCCGCCCACCCGTCCCCGTAGCGGACCGCAACCGCTCCGAGAGCGGTGACGCGCTCGATGTCCTCCTCGCCGACGGTTCCGATGACCCTGAGGCCCCGGGCGACGGCCAACTGCACCGCGAGCACCCCCACGCTGCCGGCGGCGCCGTGCACCAGGAGGGTCCGGCCGGGACGTACGTCGAGCTCGTCGAGGACCCGGGCCGCGGTCCTGCCGACCGTGACCAGCGAGGCGGCTACCTCCCACGACACCCCGGCGGGCTTGGCCACCGGGTGCTCCAGCAGGGCGTGTTCGCGGTAGCCGCCCCCGACGGTGGCGCCGAGGACCTCGTCCCCCACGGTTGCGTCCGCCCCTTCGCCGACGACGTCCACGACGCCGGCCGCATCGAGGCCCGGAACCATCGGCAGCCGGGCTGGTGCGACGGCGGCCATCCGCCCGGAACGGACCTTCAGGTCGAGCGGGTTCACGGAGGCGGCCCGCACCCGCACCCGGACCTGGCCCGGGCCGGGCTCCGGCGGGACGACCTCGGTCAGCCGCAGTACTTCGGGCGGACCGTACGCGGAGAAGGTGATTGCTTGGGACACGGAGAACTCCTGAGGGGGGAGCAGGGGGTGGTGGGGAAGGGGCGACCGTGCGACGCGTCGGTCGGTCGGCTGGGTCGGTGGGGTCGGCGGCTCAGGAGTCCAGGCGGGGGTAGTCGGTGTAGCCGCGCTGGTCACCGCCGTAGAAGGTGGCCGGGTCCGGGGTGTTGAACGGGCCGCCGGCGGCGAGTCGGGCCGGCAGGTCGGGGTTGGCCAGGAACAGGGCCCCGTAGGAGACCATGTCCGCCGTGCCGTCCTCGACCAGCCCCAGTGCTTCGGGGCCGGTGACCTCCGGGTGGGTGAAGGGGTTCAGGACGAAGGTTCCGGGCCATGCCTTGCGCAGCCGCGCGGTGAGGTCGCGGTCCGGACCCTCCAGGAGGTGGAGGTAGGCCAGGTCCAGATCGGCCAGCTTCGCCAGCAGCGCTTCGTACACCTCGCCCGGGTTCTCCTCGGTCATGTCGTTGTACGGGTTCCCGGGCGAGATCCGCAGGCCGACGCGGTGGCCGCCGATCGCCCCGGCGACCGCGGCGGTGACCTCGAAGGCGAAGCGGATCCCGCGCTCGGTGTCGCCGCCCCAGGCGTCGGTGCGCCGGTTGGCGTGCGGCGCCAGGAACTGGTGGAGCAGGTAGCCGTTGGCGCCGTGGACCTCCACGCCGTCGAAGCCCGCCGCGACGGCATTGCGCGCGGCGGCGGCGAAGTCCTCGATCGTCTGCCGGATCTCCGAATCGCTCAGTTCCTTCGGGGTGACGAACTCCTTCGGCCCCTCGTGGGTGAACACCTGACCCCTGGCGGCCACCGGCGACGGGCCCACCGGCTCCAGCTCCCCGGGCAGCAGGCTGGGGTGGCCGATCCGACCGGTGTGCATCAGCTGCGCGAAGATCACCCCGCCCTCGCGGTGTACGGCATCGGTCACCCTCCGCCAGGCCGTCACCTGCTCGGGCGCGTGCAGACCGGGGGTGTCGGGGTAGCCCTGGCCGACCGGTGAGGGCTGGACGCCCTCGGTCACGATCAGCCCTGCTCCAGCGCGCTGGGCGTAGTAGGTCGCCATCAGATCCGTGGGTTCCGCTCCGGGGCCGAAGGCACGGCTGCGGGTCATCGGAGCCATCACGATCCGGCTGCTCAGGCGGCGGCCGCCAAGGACGATCGGGTCGAATGCTGTCGTCATGGTCGTTTCCTCTCATCGGGGAAGAAGGGGGCTCGGTGTATTCACCGTAGCAGTTACCTGTTCGAACAGGTAATGGCTCCGCTGTATTCCGGAGCTCTCCCTTGGGAGGAAAAATCGTGGCTAATGCTCCCTTTGTGGGGAGTAGGGGTGCTGATCTCGGGTGAAGATCTTGGCTTCGAGGTAGTTTTAGTTGCTCAATCAGGGAAGCGAGGAGAGATGACGGAATCCGTCTCGGGGGAAGGCGACACCGTGCCGTCGGCGGGGGGAGGAGCGAGCGTTCCGGTGCCGGCGACGGCGGGCGGCGGGCCGATCAGCCACGCGATCTTCCGCCTTGCCCGTCTGCACCGCATGTTCGCCGGACAGCTGCTGCGTCGCATCGGCCTGCATCCGGGCCAGGAGCTGGTCATGATGCACCTGTGGGAGCTGGGGGCCCAGCGGCAGGCCGATCTGGTGCGGCTGCTGGACTCCGACGCGGCCACGATGACCCGCACCATCCGGCGTCTGGAGCAGGCCGGTTTCGTACGTCGTCGTCCTTCGCCGACCGACCGGCGCGCCTCGCTCATCGAACCCACTGCGGCGAGCCATGCCCTCCGGCGCGAGGTCGAGCGGAGTTGGGGGCGGCTGGAGGAGCTCGTGGCCGAGGGGCTCACCGCCGATGAGCGGGCCGAGGCACTGCGCACCCTGGAGCGCCTGGAGCAGAACCTGGTGCGGGCGGCCGACGAGGTCGAAGGGTCCGGCGTCGAGGACGAAGGCACGGGCACTGACCCCGCTGCCGGCCGTGCGGGCGTCGACGGAGAGCACTGACCCGACGCGGCCCCGCGGGTGGCGTGGGGCGCGTTCGACCTCGCCGAGCGCGCCCCGGCCCGCGGTATCCGCTGCGACCGCTGCTGTCATTTCGACCGGTTGGATCCGTCCGGCACTCCCGCCTCGGACACCGCGGCCCCTCACCCTCGAAGCCGCAGTCGAAGCACCACCGACTGTGCTGGCATCAGCCGCATGACCGGTGTTCGGGACTCGGGGGCAAGGCCCGTCGTCCGCGGTGGGCCTACTCCGTGCGCAAGGCGGCAGCCGTCCGCATCCGGGCCGCCCACCGCGCCGGCAGCAGCGCCCCGAGGGCGGCGATGACCAGCCCACCCAGACACAAGAGAACCAGCTCCGGCGTCCGGTACACGGCGATCACCGCATCCGGCAGCCGCAGCCCCGCGCTGTCGCCCATCGCGGGCAGTACCCAGCCGTGCAGGGCCACCCCCAGGGGCGTCCCGAGGGCGCCGCCGGCCAGGCCGATGACCGTGACCGAAGTGAGGACCATGCCGGTGGTCTGGCGCGGCGTCATGCCGAGCGCCTTGTGGATGCCCAGCTCGCGGACCCGCTCACGGGTGTCGAGGAGCACACGGCTCAGCACGCCGAGCGCGGCGACCGCGACGAGCATCAGGGTCAGCAGCGCGGACAGGGAGTTGAGGGTGACGACCATCTCGCTTCCGCCCTCAGAGCCGCCCGCCTCGGCGGTCAGGCCCAACGGGCGCAGGTCCTCGCTCAGGGCGTCCGCGTAACTGCTCGCGTCCGTGGCGGACGTGACCGCGATGTGGTGGGCCGTGGGCACGAGGCCCGGTTCGGCGGACCTGAGCGTCGCGGCGTCCGTGAGCACCTGCATGCCGCCGTGGCGAGGGTCGAGGACCTCGCCCACGATCCGCACCGTGACGGGCGCCCGACGGCCGTTGAGGGTGATGGCGTCGCCCACCTGCCGTCCGGTCGCGGTGAGGAATCCGGTCGGTACGACGGCCTCTCCGGGCTTGTCGAGCCAGCGCCCGCCGACCATCACGTACCCGGCCCAGGAGGCATCACCGGTGAACGCGGTGACACGGGTCGAGCCGGACACACCGGCCACCGTCACCGACGTGGAGGCCGTGCCGAAGTGTGCCTGGGTGCCGGGCTGCTCCTCGATCACCGTGCTCGGATCGGCCTGCGACTTCTCCGTACCCGGGAACGGGGGGTGCAGGACGCCGATGGTGACGTCCGCGGCGTCATGGTCCCGGGCCGCCATCACCTCTCCGAGGGAGGAGCCCAGGCCCACCGTGAAGGTGACGGCGATGGTGCCGAACACGATCGCCGTGCCCATGGCCAGAGCGCGGGCGGGTCGGGCGAAGGGCCGTGTCAGGCCGAGCGCGACCGGACGGGGCAGGGGCAGCCGTGCCGCCAGGCGCGCCGCCCACCGGCCGCGGCCCGCTTGCTGGGCGCGGCCTGTGGCGAGGGCGTCGACGGTACGCAGTCGGCCCGCGCGCCAGGCGCTGGCGCACGCGGTCGCGGTCACGAGACCGAGCACCCCGGTGATCACGGCCGCATCCACCCACGGCTCCACCCCCAACCCGCCGGTGCCGTACACCTCTTCGGCGTCGGACAGGATCGGGACGGCAAGCAGGTGGCCCGTCACCACGCCGAGCGCCGTGCCCATGAGCGTCGGTAGCAGTGCCTGACCCAGGTAGGCGCGTACGACCTGGGCGGGAGTGAAACCGATCGCCTTGAGGATGCCGATCCGGCGGATGCTCGAGCCGACCGCGGTCGCGACCACGGTGCCCACGACGAGCACCGACATGACCAGCCCGAGGACCCCGAACGCCACCAGGAAGGGGACGTAGAGCGCGGTGCCCCGCTCGGCGTTCTTCTTCGTGACGAGCCAGGACTGGGAGCCGGCGACCGCCTTCGCGGGAAGCCGTGCGGTCACCGCCTCGCGGCCGGCCGCGACCTGGTCGGCGGTGTCCGCCGCGGCGAAGCGGTACAGCATCTGGCGGCCGTTCGCCTGCCCGTGCGGAGTGAGGGCGGTGAGCTGGGTCGGGGTGACCCAGGCTTCAGCGGTGCCGGTCGCGGAGCGGGCCGTGCCGACCACCTCGAGGGCCGGACCGCCCGGCAGATCGGGGAAGGCGACCTGCCGGCCGATGGCCGAGGAGCGCCGGCCTCCGGCCGCCAACACGATCTCGCCCGGGCCGCTGGCCCATCGGCCCGCGGTCAGGGCGAGGCGGTCGACGGTTCCGCCCGGCCCGGCCCGTCCGACCAGGGTCATCGGCGGCTCGGGGAAGCCGTCGGAGAAGCGCGGGGTGAGCGTAGTCGTACGGAAGGGACCCGCCGCGGCGCTCACTCCGGCAGCGTCGCCCGTGGCCCGCAGTTCGGCGTCGCTCGTGCCCGGCGCGTACTGCACGGACAGGTGCGCACCGTCCTGCCGCGTGAAGGCGGCGTCGAACGGCCCGCTGGAGGCGACGAGCAGCGACCCGGCGAGCACGGACGAGGCCACGGCGATCAGCGCGGCGAGCGCGATCAGCGCGGTCTGCACGCGCCGGCGCCCCGCCCCGGAGCGGACGACACGACTCAGGGCGCCCGTGCGGCTGCGCAGCGACCCTCGACCTTCGGCGCTCAACGGACCTCCCCCACAAGGGAGTCGGCGACGGTTCTGCCGTCGGCGAGGTGGATCGTGCGGGTCGTGCACGCCTGGGCCAGGGCCACGTCGTGGGTCACCAGGACAAGGGTCTGGCCGTCGGCGTGCAACTCGCGCAGCAGTTCGCTGACGTCCTCGCCGGACGCCGAATCCAGGGCGCCGGTCGGTTCGTCGGCCAGCAGCAGCGGCGGCCGGTTCATCAACGCCCTCGCCACCGCCACGCGTTGCCGCTCACCACCCGAGAGCCGGCCGGGATGGGCGCGGGCATGCCGGTCGATGCCCAGGCTCTCCAGCAGCTCCGCCGCCCGCCGGTACGCTGCGCCGCGCGCCATGCCGGCCAGCTGGGCGGGCAGCACCACGTTGTCGGTGACGGTCAGATCGTCGAGCAGGTGGAAGAACTGGAACACCATCCCGATCTTGGCCCGCCGGAAGCGGGCCGCCGCCGCTTCACCGAGCCCGTCGACCCGCACCCCGTCCACGGTGACCGTCCCCGCGTCCGGTCGGTCCAGGCCCGCGACCAGATGGAGCAGCGTGGACTTCCCGCTGCCCGACGGCCCGAGGATCGCGACTGCCTCACCGGCCTGCACGCTCAGGGAGGCGCCCCGCAGGGCGGGCAGTCCCTCGGAAGCCGCGTCGTGGCGGCGGCTCACGTCGCGCAGTTCGACCATTGGCGTGGTGGGCACGGGGTCCTCCTCGAGTCCTTGCGTTCCGCCCGGCTGGGCCCGACCGACGCTAGGGGCGAGGAGGGCCGCGCCGCGTCGGCAACCGGACCCACATCGGCGGAACGCGAGGACGAGATCCCGGCGGGGTCCTCCTCGGGAAGTAGTCGTGCGGCGTACGAGGGCGATCTGCGAGAACGATGCGAGGCGCAGGGCCGCTCGGCGACAATGGCCCGATGAGGACAGCGCCCGTGGCAGCCAGGCCGAGAGACGGCATCGCCCTGCTGCGACGACCGACGGGTCCGCCGACCTGCCCTGCCCGGCGCAACCTGGTCTTCGACGTGCTGCTCGTCCTGGTCATCGGCGGCGTCGTACTCCACTGGGCCGTGCGCAACGGCGCGGAACGGCTGCGCAACTCGCCCGACGGCATCGCCACGCTCGTGCTCGGCTCGGAGGCGGGCACCGAGATCGCCGTGGTGGTGCTGACGGTTCTCGCCTGGGCGCCCTTGGCCCTCCGCCGCCGATACCCCCTGGCAGTGCTGTGGACCGTGACGGCGGCGGCAGTGATGACGCCGGCCAGCGCGCAGCGGATCACCTTCTACGCGATCGTCATCGCCGTTTACACGGCCGCCGTCTACAGCCCCTACCGAGCCGCCACCCTGCTCAGCCTGCCGGTGACCGTGTTCACCATCGGCACGGACGAGCAGACCCGCATCATGGGGGCGATGACCTCGCCGCCCATCGTCCCCACCCAGTACGTCCCGCTGCTCATCCTCATCCCGCTGATCTTCGCGGCGAACGGCATGCGCACGTGGAAGCTGCGTACCGCAGCAAGCCAGGACCGGGTGTCGGCCCTGGAACGCGAACGCGCCGAGGACCTGCGCCGCGCGACGGAGCAGGAGCGGGCCCGCATCGCCCGCGAGCTGCACGACGTCGTCACGCACAACGTGAGCATGATGACCATCCAGGCGGGCGCCGCGCGCAAGGTCATGGACCTCGCTCCCGACGATGCCCGCGAGGCCCTCCTCGCCGTCGAGGCGGCCGGCCGCTCGGCGCTGACCGAACTGCGCCACACGATGGGCCTCCTCACCATGAACGACCCCCAGGCCCCCGACCGGCCGACCGCCCCCGACCTCTCACCGCAGCCGGGCCTCGACCAGTTGGACTCCCTCGTCGACCGCATGCGCCACACCGGAGTGCCCGTCACCCTCACCAGGTCCGGCACCCCGCGCGACGTACCTTCCGGCGTCGGGCTCGCCGCCTACCGCGTCGTCCAGGAGGCCCTGACGAACACCGTCAAGCACGCTGCCGGAGCGCTGGCGAACGTGAGCGTCGACTATGCCGACGACCACCTGAAGGTCGAGATCACCGACACCGGCGGCGCCCCCTCCGCCACCGCGGCCACCGGCAACGGCCGAGGCCTGCTCGGCCTGCGCGAGCGCCTGTCCGTCTACGACGGCACCCTGGACACCGGGCGCCGCCTGACCGGCGGTTACCGCGTCAGGGCCCACATCCCCCTGCCCCCCGTGGAGACCGTGTGAGTGCGCCCCTGCGCGTCGTGGTCGCCGATGACCAGGCACTCGTACGCACCGGCTTCCGGTTGATCCTCATGGCCGACGGCATCGACGTGGTCGCCGAGGCCGCAGACGGCGAGGAGGCGGTCGAGGCGGTGGCCCGCACCCGGCCCGACGTCGTGCTGATGGACGTCCGCATGCCCGAGCTGGACGGTCTGGAGGCCACCCGCCGCATCCTCACCGGTGCCCCCGACGAGCCGCGCGTGATCATGCTGACCACCTTCGACCTCGACGACCTGGTCTATGCGGCCCTCGCCGCCGGAGCCAGCGGCTTCCTGCTCAAGGACGTCACCCCCGAGCACTTGGTCACCGCCGTCCGCTTGGTCCGCACCGGCGACGCCCTGCTCGCGCCGGCCATCACCCGTCGCCTCGTGGAGCGCCACGCCCGCAGCGCCGCCGCGCCCGCCCCCGACAGGGCCCCGCACCGCGACCTGGAAACCCTCACCCCCCGCGAACTGGAAGTCCTGCGCCTGCTGGCCCAGGGGCTGAGCAACGCCGAACTGGCCGAGCGTCTCTTCCTGTCCGAGACGACCGTGAAGACCCACGTCGGCCGCATCCTCGCCAAGCTCCGACTCCGTGACCGCGTCCAGGCCGTGGTCACCGCCTACGAAACCGGACTGGTCATCCCCAAGGCGGCCGGGTGAGCGCCTTGCCCAGGAGCGCTCCCGAGGCAGCGGCTTCGGGGCGTGGTGGGGGCTTCAGAACCCGTCCCTGAACCTCGGACGACGGGTCCCCGGCACCGCTCGCCGAGACCGGCGTTGAGGTGGTGCGTCCCTGTCCCGGAGCGCACCTCATGGCGCTCGATGCCCGCAGTTCCGGTCCCGGAAGCTCATCCGGACGCACGGCCTCCGCCCGCACCGGCCGGGCCGGTGAGCCGTGCGGTGGTCCGCCGGACCCGGGGCGTCTCGGCGGTCATGCGCGGGGCGCACCTCGAACGAGCCCCCTCGGGCGCCTCGTTGCTGTGGGTGCGGCGCGCCGTCCCGGCCGCTCCGCTCCGCCCGCAGGCTCTGCGGAAGGAGCGGGCGCGAGGGGGGTGCGATTGCCCCGCGGCGCGTTTCGATGCTTAGTGCACGCTATAAGAAAAGGTCTGCCGCAAGGCTTGACCGTCAACTCCCGCCGCGGGCAAGGTTTCGGGAGAGCGCTCTCCCACGTTTCCCTCCCGTAAACCGAGGAGCCCCCCATGCCCTCCGTCGGGTCCACGCCGTTCTTCCGGCGCCCCGCTCCACTACTCCGCCGCGCCGCCGCCGGAGCCCTCGTCTCAGCGCTGGCGGGCGCCCTGCTCGCCGTCGCCCCCGCCACAACGGCCCAGGCCGCCCCCACCCTGCTCTCCCAGGGCAAGACCGCCACCGCCTCCTCCACCGAGGGCGCCGCCTACAGCGCGTCCGCCGCCGTCGACGGCGACCTCACCGGCACCCGCTGGGCCAGCGCCTGGCAGGATTCCCAGTGGATTCAGATCGACCTCGGTCGCACCGCCGACCTCAACCGGGCCGTCCTCAGCTGGGAAACCGCCTACGGCCGCAGCTATCAGATCCAGGCGTCCGACAACGGCACCGACTGGCACACGCTGGCGGCAGTCACCGACGGCGACGGCGGCACCGATGACCTCTCCCTGTCCGGATCCGGCCGCTACGTGCGGATGAACGGCCTCACCCGCGGCACCGGATACGGCTTCTCCCTCTGGGAGTTCCAGGTCTACGGCACCACTGGCGGCGGTGGCCCCACCCTGCCCGGCGGCGGTGACCTGGGGCCCAACGTACACATCTTCGACCCCTCCACCCCCGGCATCCAGAACACGCTCGACAGCGTCTTCCAGCAGCAGGAGTCGGCCCAGTTCGGCGACGGCCGGCACGCCTTCCTGTTCAAGCCGGGCACGTACGAAGGCCTCAACGCACAGATCGGCTTCTACACCCAGATCGCCGGCCTGGGCCTACGCCCCGACGACACCACCATCAACGGCGACGTGACCGTCGACGCCGGCTGGTTCAACGGCAACGCCACCCAGAACTTCTGGCGCTCCGCCGAGAACCTCGCCCTCGACCCGGTCAACGGAACCGACCGCTGGGCGGTCTCCCAGGCGTCCTCCTTCCGCCGGATGCACGTCAAGGGCGGTCTGAACCTCGCCCCGAGCGGCTACGGCTGGGCCAGCGGCGGCTACATCGCCGACTCCAAGATCGACGGCCAGGTGGGCAACTACAGCCAGCAGCAGTGGTACACCCGCGACAGCGCCATCGGCGGCTGGTCGAACTCCGTCTGGAACCAGGTCTTCTCCGGCGTCGAGGGCGCCCCGGCGAACGCCTTCCCCGAACCGCGCTACACCACGCTCGACACCACCCCGATCTCCCGGGAGAAGCCCTTCCTCTACTTCGAGGGCGGTGAACTGAAGGTCTTCGCCCCGGCCAAGCGCACCAACGCCCGGGGCGTCAGTTGGAGCGGCACCCCGCAGGGCGAGTCCATCCCCCTCAGCGACTTCTACGTCGTCAAGCCCGGAACCACTGCCGCCACCATCAACCAGGCGCTGGACCAGGGGCTGCACCTGCTGTTCACCCCGGGCGTCTACCACGTCGACCGCACCCTCACGGTGAACCGGCCCGGCACCGTGGTGCTCGGACTCGGACTGGCCACGATCATCCCGGACAACGGAGTCACCGCCCTGCGGGTCGCCGACGTCGACGGCGTCCGCCTGGCCGGTTTCCTCATCGACGCCGGACCGGTCAACTCGCCCACCCTCCTGGAGATCGGCCCCCAGGGTTCCTCCGCGGACCACGCGGCGAACCCGACCACCGTCCAGGACGTCTACATCCGCATCGGCGGCGCCGGCCCCGGCAAGGCCACCACCAGCCTGGTCGTCAACAGCGACGACACCATCATCGACCACACCTGGATCTGGCGCGCCGACCACGGCGAGGGCGTCGGTTGGGAGACCAACCGAGCCGACTACGGCGTCCGCGTCAACGGCGACGACGTCCTCGCCACCGGCCTGTTCGTCGAGCACTTCAACAAGTACGACGTCGAGTGGTACGGCGAACGAGGCAGGACGATCTTCTTCCAGAACGAGAAGGCCTACGACGCCCCGAACCAGGCCGCCGTCCAGAACGGCTCCGTCAAGGGCTACGCCGCCTACCGCGTCGACGACGCGGTGACCACCCACGAAGGTTGGGGCCTCGGCAGCTACTGCTACTACAACGTCGACCCCACCATCCGGCAGGACCACGGCTTCCGCGCCCCGGTACGGCCCGGCGTGAAGTTCCACAGCCTGCTCACCGTCTCGCTCGGCGGCAACGGCCAGTTCGAGCACGTCATCAATGACGTCGGCGCCCCCACCCAGGGCACCGAAACGGTCCCGTCCACCGTCGTCTCCTACCCCTGACGGTCCCCGGGCGCGCCTCCGACCGGCGCGCCCGGCCCCTTCCTTCCGGGTGGCACGTCCCCGCCGCGCCACCCGGAACGCCGCTCCGCCTCCCCTCCCGTCCTGGAGTCGCCATGACCACGCGCACCGCCACGACACCCCCGACGTCCCCGCCGCGCAGCCGCCCCCTCACCACCTTCGCCGTACTCGGAGCACTCCTGGCCGGCTCCGTCACCGCACTGACCGCCGCCCCCGCCAGCGCCGTCGAAACCCTGCTCTCCCAGGGCAGGACCACGACCGCCTCCTCCTCCGAGGGCGCCGCCTACAGCGCGTCCGCCGCCGTCGACGGCGACCTCACCGGCACCCGCTGGGCCAGCCAGTGGAGCGACGACCAGTGGATCCGGATCGACCTCGGCCAGCGCGCTTCCGTGAGCCGCATCGTGCTGACCTGGGAGAACGCATACGGCAAGGCGTACGACCTCCAGCTCTCCGACGACGGCACCGACTGGCGCACCGTCCGGTCGGTGACCGATGGGGACGGCGGCACCGACGACCTCGCCGTCTCCGGCACCGGGCGCTACGTGCGCCTCAAGGGCCTGACCCGCGGCACCGGATACGGCTACTCCCTGTGGGAGTTCCAGGTCTACGGCGAGGCCGGGCCCGCGCCCGGCGGCGCCGTCCGGGTCACCGGCAGCCAGGGCGACTGGCAACTCACCGTCGACGGAAAGCCGTACACCGTCAAGGGCGTCACCTGGGGCCCCTCGATCGCCGACTCCGCCCGCCACCTTCCCGACGCCAAGGCGATGGGGGTCAACACCATCCGCACCTGGGGCACCGACGCGGGCACCAAGCCCCTCCTCGACGCCGCTGCCGCCCAGGGCCTCCGCGTCATCAACGGATTCTGGCTCCAGCCCGGCGGCGGGCCCGGTTCCGGCGGCTGCGTCGACTACGTCGGCGACGATGCCTACAAGTCCGCCATGCTGACCGAGTTCGCCACCTGGGTCGACGCCTACAAGTCGCACCCGGCGACCCTGCTGTGGAACGTCGGCAACGAATCCGTCCTCGGACTGCAGAACTGCTACGCCGGTGCCGCCCTGGAGGCCCAGCGCGACGCCTACACCACCTTCGTCAACGACGTCGCCAAGAAGATCCACAGCATCGACCCCGACCACCCGGTCACCTCGACCGACGCGTGGACCGGGGCCTGGCCCTACTACCGGCGCAACGCCCCCGATCTCGACCTGTACGCGATGAACTCCTACGCAGACGTCTGCGGGGTGCGCCGGGCGTGGGAGGAGGGCGGCTACACCAAGCCGTACGTCATCACGGAGACCGGGCCGGCCGGAGAGTGGGAGACCGCCGAGGACGCCAACGGAGTCCCCGAGGAGCCCACCGACGTCCAGAAGGCCGAGGGGTACACCCGGGCCTGGGAGTGCGTCACCGGGCACCACGGCGTCGCACTCGGCGCCACCGTCTTCCACTACGGCGTCGAGCACGACTTCGGCGGCATCTGGTTCAACCTGCTGCCCGACGGGCTCAAGCGCCTCTCCTACTACGCCGTCAAGAAGGCGTACACCGGTGGCACCACCGGGGACAACACCCCGCCGGTCGTCTCCGGCATGACCGTCACCCCGGCCGGATCCGCGCCCGCCGGGGGCGAGTTCACCGTCCACGCCGACGTGCGGGACCCCGACGGAGACCCCGTCACCACCAAGGTCTTCCTCAGCGGGAACTACGCCAACGGCGACAAGCGACTGGTGGAGGCGCCCCACCGTCCGCTCGGCGACGGTACCTGGGCCGTCACCGCACCCGACCGGCTCGGCGTGTGGAAGGTGTACGTCCAGGCCGAGGACGGCCGCGGCAACGTCGGGATCGAGACGCGCTCCGTCAAGGTCGTCCCCCCGCCGGTGTCCGGTACCGACATCGCCCGGAACCGACCCACCACCGCCTCCTCCTACCAGACCTCGTACGGCGATTGCCCCTGCCCGCCGGCCAACGCCACCGACGGCGACCCCGGCACCCGCTGGGCCAGCGACTGGAGCGATCCGCAGTGGATCCGCGTCGACCTCGGGGCCGTCCGCTCCTTCCGTCGGCTCCAGCTCGTCTGGGACCCGGCCTTCGCCCGGGCCTACGAGGTCCAGGTCTCCGACGACGACCGGTCCTGGCGCACCGTGCACAGCGTGACGGACGGCGACGGCGACGTGGACGCCCTGGAGACCGCGGCCACCGGCCGGTACGTCCGCCTCCTGCTCACCGCCCGGGGCACCGGCTGGGGCTACTCGCTCCATGACTTCGGCATCTACGCCTGACGGGTCCCCGCAGGCAGAGACCGCTCCACCCATCGAGGAGAGTCCGATGAGAACACGGATCAGGACCCTGTCCGCCTTACTGCTCGCCACCGCCCTGGGCGTCTCGGCCCTGACGGTCGAGACCGTCACCGCCGCCACCCCGGACGCCGCCGCGACCACCGGCCACACGACGGCCGCCGCCCTTCCCTCCGCAGACGACCCCGACGGCGACGGCTACATCCCCGCCGTACCGCCCGTCACCGGCGTCACCCCCTCCGACGCCGTCCCACCACCCGCCTACTTCCACGAGTTCCAGGCCAACTGCGCGGTCTCCCACACCGCTCCCGACGACCCGATCGTCTTCCCCGGCCAGCCGGGCGTCTCCCACGACCACACCTTCCTGGGCAACACCACCACCGACGCCCACTCGGACACCGCCGCCCTCGTCGGCCGGCCCACCACCTGCAACGCCCCCGCCGACGCCTCCGCGTACTGGATGCCGTCGCTCTACGACGGCGATCAGAAGGTACTCCCGACCGGACCACAGGTCATCTACTACAAGTCCGGGGTCACCGACTACACGAGCGTCCGACCTTTCCCGCGGGGCCTGCGGTACGTCGTCGGCAGCCCGATGCAATCGGCGGACGAGTTCCGCGCCCACGACGGCTGGGTCGAGGGGTGGGAGTGCGGGGACAGCTACCAGAACGTGGACTTCCCCGGCCATTGCCCTGACGGCACCCAGTTGAACATCCGGATGCAGGCCCCGAGCTGCTGGGACGGCCTCCACCTGGACGCCCCCAACCACCGGAGCCACATGGCGTATCCCGTGGTCAAGCCCGGGACCAACGACGACGTCTGTCCGTCGTCGCACCCCGTCGCCGTACCGATGGTCGAGTTCAAAATGGCCTTCCCGGTCTCCGGGGACATGTCCGGGGTCAGGCTCGCCAGCGGTCGTGGTCACTCCTTCCACTACGACGTCTTCAACGCCTGGGAGGACCCCACCCTCAAGGCCCTGGTCGACCACTGCATCGTCGGTGGACTCCAGTGCGACACCCGCGGCTACGACCAGAACCACCCCGAGCGCGGCGCGGTGTTGAACGCCGACCACCGCCTCCCCTGAGGCATTCCTCCGCGCGGCCCGGGTTCCGTGCGCGGGGCCCGGGCCACACCCGGTTCCTGAGCACACCGCCGTGGAGCGCCCGGACCGCCGCCTCCCCGGGAGCGGACCCGGGAGCGGCCCCGGTAGGCTGCCGAAGGCGCCGGGACGCCCGGGCCCCACACGGTTCCAGACCCGTGTGCCGAGCCGGGCACGGGGGCGCCGCTGCGGCTGCACCGGTCCGAGGGAGGTACCCGTGACGACGTTCCGGAGTTCCCGTCCGGTCGCCTCCGCTTCGACGGAGGACCGATCGGTCGACTTCGGCCGCGCCTTGTTCGCCAGGTGTGCGGACGACCCGGTGCTGAGCGTCGTCGACCTCCCCGACGACCTCGGCGTTTGCCTCGTGCACCTCGCCCGCGGTGGCGGGAAGCTCTATGTCGCGCCCGACGAAACGGTCCTCTTCGTGGGGTCGGCGGTCGACTTCGAGGCCGGCCTGAAGGCCTTCCGGGCCGGTGTGCGCACACCGCGCGAGCAGTTCGAGACCGGTCGCGGGGGAGCGGCCGGCCGATCGGCGACAGACCGCCCCGGCCCGTGACGGGCCGGGGCGCGACTCTCCCTCCCGGCGGGAACGCGTTCGCCGCCCCGCTGAGGGGACCGTCGGCGCCGCTCGTCCCCCGAGGCCGTTCCCGAGGCCGTCACACGGCGCCTTTGGCCTCACGCGCTGTGTTCCGCCCGGTCGCACACCGGGCACAGTGCGGTTCGGGCCGGCACGCGTCCGGTGCTCCTGCCGACTCCCGATTCGTGGTGCACCTCCCGCGATGCGAACCTCACGTGGTCCGTGCACAGTCCCGCTCCACAGTCACAGCACACGGCCACGGCGGGCACGGCCCTGCCGTCCCCCGTCCGGCATTCGAAGCACTCCATCGATGCCTCCACACGGTTGTGCTCGGGCGTCTCCACCCGACTTCCGCGTACGTCCGGCACCTACCCGAAACGGCGAGGGCTACCCGCTCAGG
Organism: Streptomyces sp. NPDC058872; assembly: GCF_042743065.1. Lineage (NCBI taxonomy): Bacteria > Bacillati > Actinomycetota > Actinomycetes > Kitasatosporales > Streptomycetaceae > Streptomyces > Streptomyces sp. NPDC058872. The sequence continues at coordinate 155,133 of NZ_JBHYMK010000007.1, read as the reverse complement.
GTGCGGTGTGCGTTCCGGCCGGGGCGGGTGACGGTTGGAGGAGGGCCCGCTGGACGGCGAGGGCGATCGCCAGCTGCCCGGTGGCCGTGGGGTGGAGCGGGGCCCGCTCGGCGGAGCCCTGCACATAGGGCTGGCCGGTGCACAGGCCGTGCCCGGTGAAGTCAGGGCGGGCGGTGGAGAATCCGGCGGCTTCGGCACCTTCCCGCAGGACGGCGTTCAGCCTCGCCAGGTACGTGCGGAGCACGCGCGCCTTGTCCGGGGTGATGCCCTCCTCACCGAGGCAGTCCGCCCGTTCGCCGAAGGGGTCGTAGTACTCGGTGACGACGACGCGGGGGGATCCGAGAAGTGCGGCGAGTCGACGCAGCAACTCGCGGTAGTCCAGGGAGAAGCGGGTGAGCTGGGCGTCGAAGAACGCGTCCGTGGCACGGTCCCCGCACTGCGGCTGGGTCGTGCACAGCCGGGTGAGCGCCGCCCATCGGACGTCATTGGCACCGATGCTGACGGTCACCGCCGACGCCCCCGGGGCCCGACGCAACTCCGACAACTGTGGCGGGACCGTCGTTCCGCCGACGGTACGGGCTTCCAGGAGACCGTCACGGATCGTGGCACCCGAGCATGCGAGGTTGAGGACCGGGCGTTCCCGCAGGCGCTCCAGGTACTCGGAGAACGCGTCCGCGCTCCGTCGGCACGCACGGTCCTCGGCCGTGGGATCCCCCAGGGGGGCGTTCCCCGCCCCGGCGGCCGTCGAATCGCCCAGCACGACCAGGTGGACGTCCCCGGCGGCAGGCCCCTCGGGCGGCGGCAGGGGCACCTGGGGAGCGCGGCCCACCAGACCCTCCAGCGAGTCGATCGAGCGCAACACCTTCGGCGTGTCCTGGGCGAGCACCAGGGAGCCGACGGCGCTGAGGCCGCTCGCCAGGGCCACCCCCGCGCAGGCCAGCGCAACGGCCGACCGGACCGGCAGGCGTCTGAGCACGGCCACGGCGACCAGGATCGCGAGTGCGACGCCCGCAGCGATCACCGTCTGCCACAAGGCGTACCGGAACCATCCTTCCGCCAGCCGTCTTCCCACCTCGGCAGTGGAGCCGCCCGGTTCCCGCACGAACTGGTCCAGCTCCGGCCCGAACGTGATCCCGGCCAGCGAGAGGCGGGGCCGGAGCGGACCGTGGAAGGCCACGGTGGTGGGAACGTCCTGACCGAAGAGGACGAGCGTCCCGGGCCCGGTCCAGTGGCCCCACGGCCCCGTGACCGAGAGGTGGACGGTCTGTCCACCGACGGAGACCCGCTGTGGCGGGGTGAGGCGCACCGCGAGCCACACGGAAAGGACCGACACCGCCACCAGCCCCAGAACACGGGCCGGGAGCACCCTCCACCGGGCCGGGTGTTCCCGCCCGTGCCCGGTGGTGACGGGCTCGTCGTCAGTCCGCCGTGCCCGCGTCGTCCACCGCGTCACTGGTGATCACGGCCGCGAAGTCCCCCACCCCGACCAGTCGTGTCCCGTGGCACGCGTCCCCGGCCGTCAGCAGTGCCAGCAGGCTCCCGTCCTCGGATCCAGACGCCGTCGCGGCACCTTCGCGCAGTGCGTCACGACCGGCGACCATGACGGCATCACGGCCGGGGGCGTGGACCGCGCTCCACGGAACCCCCTCCTCCAGGGGGCCGGACAGCACTCCCCGCCCGCTCAGCGTGAAGGCCCGGACACTGCCGGTTCCCGGATCGACGATCACATCCTTGACCTGCGCGATCGCATCGCCGTGCAGCGTCAGCACGGGACGGCCCACGACGTCTCCCGCCCGCATGGGAAAAGCGTTCATCGCTCATCGCCGCCCCGGGGGCCGATGCCGTTCATCGACGATCACTCCACCGCGCCGGCGTCTGGCCTGGGTCACGAGCGCCGACACCCCGATCACGATCAGTATGACCACGGCTATCACCAGCCATGCCCACCACTCCATGGGACACCCCTTCCAGGTCCGCCGACGGATGCCCCCCCGTGGCAACAGGGAAGCCACCGACGGGCCGGTCCGCGCCCGGCGCTACGCATCCGCCGCTTCGGAAGCCTCTTCCGGCGCGCGGAGAATCACGACGGGGCACGAAGCGTGCAGCGCGCACTGCTGGCTCACCGATCCCAGGAGCAGTCGGGCGAAGCCACCCCGTCCCCGGTTTCCCACGGCCAGCAGTTCGGCACCCTCCGATGCGGTGATCAGTGCCTGAGCGGCATTGCCCCGCACCAGGTGTTCCTCCACCGGTACGTCCGGGGCGGTGCCGAGCCCCGTACGGATCTCGCTGCTCAGCAGGGTCCGCGCCTGCTCGGCGTCAAGATCGGCATCCACCGCCGGGGCGGACCATCCGGTCGCCCCCGGCACGTCGTAGGCCGCCACCGCTTCGACGCGCGCCCCGGCCATGTGCGCGTAGTTCACGGCCCACCGCAGTGCCGCATGGGACGCGGGCGAGCCGTCGACGCCCACGACGACCCTCCTGCGAGGGCCCGCTTCGGCCTGCATGCCCGGTCACCCCTTCACCAAAGCCCACAAAAGACATCAAAAGTGTTTTCCTTATGGTTACCTACCCAGAGCGTGGCTTCATATCCGACCGGACGGTCGCGGTACCTGCCCGTCGTCGCTGATGACCGGAGTGTCGCCGTTCACGTCACGACCGGATCGGACGGCTTCCCGATCCCACGCGCGGCCACGTCATCGCCGAGCGGCCGAGGGAGCACCGGTGCTCCACTGAGCAGCGGCCGCCATCGACGGCGGCACCCGCCTGATCGTCACGACCGACCGCCCGCCGGGAACCGGAACGGCCGCAGGCCGCCCGGACGCACCGGGGACCAGGAGCCGGCAGGCCGCCCGGACGCACCGGGGACCAGGAGCCGGCAGGCCGCCGGACGCACCGGGGACCAAGGGCGGGAGGGCGTCAGGAGGACGTCTTCGCGGTCTCCCAGAGCTTGTAGGAGAAGCCCTTGAGCTCGTAGTGCATTTTCCCGAACCTTCCCTCGCTCGAAAGGAAGCAGTAGTCCCCGTAGGGCCACACGCTGTCCACGTCGCCCTTCCAGTCGCCGGGCTTCACCGTCGTGCAGTCGCCGAGGGTGGGATCGTCGGAGACCTTCGCCCACTGCGCCCCGTTGCGCGCGATGAGGGGGCTGGCCTTCCACGCCAAGTGGATGTCCGAGTCCTTGCCGCCGCCCGACCTCTTGCCCGAGTCGAAGTCGAAGTCCGTGGTTCCGGAGAAGCGCAGCAACTGGAAGCTCCCTTCGGCGCGAACGGGCTCCTGGTCCGTGTCGAGGATGGCAATGCTCGTGTCACCGGTCTCCGCAGTGATCGTGACGGTCCGTTTGCTCGGCTCGAAACTCTGCAGGGTCTGGCCGTGGGTCCGTACGTACACCTTCCGCTCGAAGGCGATGGCGAACACCTCCGACGTGGTGGCGGCACCGGTGCCCCGGGTGACGACCAGCGTCCAGTCCGCTTCCTGCCCGCCCTTCCGGGTGAGGTAGGCGTCCAGCGCCGTTGCGGTGAGATCGCCCGCGAGGCGTGCCACCCGAATGCTCCCGGCCTGGCGGATCGCGGTGCCTCCGGCCTGCGAACTCATGATCCGGGTGACGTTCACGATGACGAGGGGCGCCGCCACGCGCACCGCACCGACGCACGCCGTCAGGGACAGGGCGAGGCCGAAGACCCACGGGACCAGGAACCGCGAGGGACGGGAAAGCACTCCTCCGGCGCGGCGCGCGCGGCGACGGGAAGTCGTTGCCTTGTTCATGGGGAAGGCCTTTCAGCCGGTCAGACGCCGAGGTGGACGAAGGGGGCCCACGCCAGGGGGCCCAGGTCGACTGCGGAGCTGGCCTGCGCGTCACGCAGGCCCAGGACCGCCCGGTGGAGGGCGAGTGCCGGGGGCGCGCCGTCGGCGAGGGCGGCGTAGACCGACCGGGCCACGGTGGCGGTTTCGCTCGCGTAGACCTTCCACAGGGTGCCGATCACATGCGGGAATCCGGCCAGTTGGAAGGCGGCGGCCATGTGGAGGACCTCGTCCGGGAGGGTCGCCCCGCCCCATGCCGTCTCACATGCGGCCAGAAAGGCCAGCCGGGCCGAGACGAGGTCGGTGCGTGCGATGTCCGTGAACATCAGGCTCGTGCCGTCCGCCAGTCGGAGCGCACTCTCGGTGGGGTCGGCGGGAACGCTGCGACCGTGGCAGGCGAAGTGGGCCACCGCACGTCCCGGCAGCGTGCGCAGCACTTCCGGAGGGGTGGCCCGGTGCTCCTCCAACCGCAGCGCCCCGGGTTCCCGGAAGAGCGCGCCGGGGATGGACACCCGGCCCGTACCGCCCGCCCGTCCGGGTGCCACGAGGAGGGCGGGGCCCTCGGGCCGGGTCGCCCGGCCCAGGTCGCGCTGGAGCACGCGCAGGGTGGCCGCGTAGGAGGAGACGACCCGGTCCAGGACGGTTTCGGGCAGCTGCCCCGACGTCGTCCCCACCCCGTGGTGACCGGCTGCGTGCAACGGAAGCATGCACAGGGGGCCCGACGGGACCCAGCACACCCGTTCCGGTGCCAGCGGTGCCAACAAGTCCATCACCGGCCCGGCGAGGACGTCCCACAGCCAGCGCACGGTCCCGTCCATGACGGACAGGGACTCCGCGGACCGCTCGGTGGTCGCGCGCTGGAGGCGCAGCGCGTGGTCGTGTGCGACGTCGGGGTCCAGTTCCGGCAGGCGCAGCGGCACGGTCCCGAAGGAGGTCGTCACGAGTGCGTCACTGCGCCAGGAGGAGAGGTTCACGGCCACGACCGCGGTGGTGCCGAGCTTGGCCGCCAGGGCCTCCGGGTCGGCATGGGCCGGCGGGAGGTCGGCGGCGTGCTCGGCCAGGAGACGGGCTGCTTCCCGACGCAGCTCCCTCGGATCGTCTTCGCTCCGGTGCCGCACCGGATCCTCCGGCGCGGCCGGCGCGAGGAGTTGCGGCACGAGCGTCTGAGAAGCCGCCGACGCGGCCTCGTCGGCAAGATGGGCGGACCAGACCGCCTCGCGATAACGCGCCAGCACCGCGGCGGGCAGTCCGTCCGCCCGTGATCCCAGTCGCCACAGGGGAGCGATGAGCATGCCCCGCCCGCGGTCGAGCACCGCCAGGGCATCCCCGGGACGCCCGGCATCCAAGTGGACGGCGCACGCCTGAGCGGCGAGGCCGTCGAACCGGTCCAACTGCCCCCGGCGATCCTCCCAGCCGAGCAAGGTCGGCTCGATGAAGGCTTCCAGCAGCTCGACCGCCAGGGCCAGGAGTGCTGCGGACACGTCCGCACGGACGTACCCGTGCCCGGCGCTGCTCGCGAGATCGCCGCCCTCCCGGGCGGCCGCTGCACGCAGGAGCAACGGCCCCGGCTCGTGCCGAGCCGCCGTGCCGAAGGCGTCCAGGGCGCGATCGAGGTCCTCTTCCGCCCGCGTCACACGGAACACGGCCCGGTGCAGCCGTCCTCGCAGTCCATGTACGTCAGCGAGGGCCGGATGGTCCCCCGGAAAGACCTCCAGGGCCCGGTCGAAGGTGGCCTCCGCGGCGGCGAGGGCCGCTTCCGACGACTGGAGCGCCACGGTGAAGGGGCTCCGTGACTGCTTGTAGACGAGCACCCTCATCAGGCACAGGTTCTGCAGCGGGCCGGCCGTCAGCGCCGGTCCGTCGGCTTCGTCCACCGCCTCCTCGGCAAGGCGGACCGCCTCCCGCAGATCCTCCGTGCGCAGTTCGTCGTGCCGGTAGCGCAGGCTGAAGGCGAGCGCGAGGTTGCTCAGGTACAGCACTCGGTCCCCGGCCGCCGCACCGGTCAACGCCTCCGACAGATTGCCGATGGCCCGGTCCAGCTGTGCGCCGGCCTCCTCGTACCGGCCCTCTCGATCCTGGGTGTCAACGGCCCTGTAGAGCTCCAGCGCCACGCTGCTCCGGGCCAGCAGGTAGAGGGGACGGGCCGTGTGGCCTTCGGGAACGGCGGCCAGCGCACGGTCCGCGGCCTCCGCGGCCTCCTCCAGGTCCTGGAGGACGTTGGTCGCCCTGAAGCGCAAGGAGAGCGCGTTGCACAGGTGCAGGTACGGAGCGGCACGGGTGAGGACGTCGGGGTTCTTCGTGCGGCCTGCCGTCCGCTCGGACTCCCGTACTGCTTGCCGTGCTGCGTCAACGACCTGGTTCACGGTGTCGGAACCGCCGACCAGCGAGCCGTGCAGTTGGGCGGCGACGATCTGGGCGTTGACGATCTGGGAGGTCAGGCCGCCCCGCACGGGGTCGTCCTCGGCGACCAGGGCCAGGGCGTCGCGCAGTTGCTCCATGGCGACGTCGGCCAGGGCGGGATCACCGGTGTGGCGGGCCAGCCGGGAGGTGATGGTGCCGAGGTTGACCAGGCGCAGCACGGTGTCCGGGGGCGGGGTGCGGCCGAGCGGAACGACCAGCTCCCTCTTCAGCAGGCCCCGTATCTCGTGGAGGTGTTCCGAGCGTCCCGTCGTCTCGTACCGGGCCAGCAGGACCCCGGCGAGGACGTCGACCGCCGAAGCCCGGACGTGGGCATCGGCCCCTGTGTTCATGACGATCGGACGCAGCCGTAGTTCGGCCTGATCGAGCGCTTCGCCATGGGCGTGTCCGCGCTGATGCCCCATCAGGCAGAGGTGTCCGAGCAGGAAGCCCATCTCGTCGAGCTGAGCCGGAGTGCCGCTGAAGCGGGCCGCGCCTTCGGCGCCGAAGACCGCTCGTCGGGCCTTGCGGAAGGCCCGTACACCGCCGTCCTGCTCGTAGTGCAGGCAAAGCGTCAATGCCCGTGAGATCAACTGGTCCACCTGCGACATGAGTCCCCCGGCATGTCCCCGTGGCACCTTCGTGCGGCCGATGCAACGCGTGCATGATTACCCGGGCCGCCGCTGGGCAAACAAGCCTCTGCGCCGGTGAGTGATCGTCGCCCGTGGCGCACCGGGACGCCTCGCCAGGTGTCGGGGAGACGGGGGAGGAAGCGTGGAAGTATCCGCCGAACAGCGCGTGCAGGCGCTGCAGTTGGTGCACGACATCCGCACGGAGTGGGAGCTCGACGAGGGCACGGCCCCGCTGCTGGTCCGAGCCCTGCAGGACCTCGTGGCAGCGCTCGATGCCGACGATCGGGCGGCCTTCGGCGACGCGCTGGTCAACGTGGCCATGGCCCGTCCGGTCCTCGCGGACGGCAGGCTCCCCGAGGACGACGACGACCGTCGGGAGGACGTCCTGGTGGTGCTGACCAAGCTGGAAACCGATCTGCGGTACCCGCCTCCGCCTCCGGGACGGGCCGTCGGCACCCCGTCGACCCCGTGAGCGCCCGAGCGCCGCTCCGGCAAGCGCTGGTCGCCCGGCTGCTGCTGTCCGACGCGGCCCTGGTCGAGGGGACGCCCGCCCGTGCCCTGCTGCGGCGCTGGTGGAACGCGGCGGCATCGCTGGGCATGGTCGATCCGGTCGGCAACCGTCCGTCCGCCCTGCCGACGGCCACGGGAACGCCGCAGACGGAGCCGCAGCCCCGGCTGCTCGCAGCCGTTCAGCGCACTGGGCCTGCCGGAGCGGACGCTTATGAGATGCTCGTCGTGGTGGCCGTCCACGACATGATCGCTGTTTCGGTGCTCCTGGCTCCCAACGACGCGACCTCGGACTGGGCGGGGTTGGCGGCTCGCTGGTGGGGCACGGCCGGCCGCCTCGTACGGCCCGCGACCGGACTGCTCGGCAGCAGCGAGCAACTGCTGGCCGAACTTCCCCCCGCCGCGGCGACCCTCGACGCAGACGCGGTGACGTCCTGGCTGATGCCCGCGGTTCCGGCGCCCACCCCGAAGGAGCCCTCCGTCACCGTCGGCAAGGGCGGCGCGATCCGCCTCTGGGAGCTGTCGGTGAGCCGCGATTGGTGGACGGGACACCGTCGGCAACTGGCGGTGGCGGCCGAAGCGGACGCCGAGGCCTTGAGCCTGTGGTCCTGGCAAGGCGTGCGGGCGGGCGCACCCGCGGCGACCGTCCACCTGCTGATGGCGGCCCGGATCCGGCAGCACTGCGACGAGTTGCGCATCACGACCGCACCGCTGTGGGACCTGGCGGACCGGGTCGGACGGGCATGCCGGGAGGTGGCCGTGGTCGACGACACGGCGCGGGACGGCCGGGGAGTGCCCGCGGCCCACGTCAGGCTGCACGACCTGGAGACCGCGTTGGCTTCGCTCGAGACCGTCCGCCAGGAGGTGGCCATGGCCGTCCTCCGGCTGAGGCGCCTCGACCTGGACGTGGCGGGTGCCGAGGAAACCCTGCACCTGTTGGGCGGGGAAGAGGCCGAACTCGCCGCGCCGGAACTGCGACGGGTGCGCTGGGCCCGGGCACAGAACCGGACCCTTGCCGAGGTGCTGGCGCTTGCGGACGGCCGGGCCGATGCGGTCGCACGTCGATCGGCCGCGACGGCGGACCGACTGACCCGGACCCGTCGCGACCGACTGACTCTCAGTCAGACATCGATCCTCGGTTCGCTCCTCATGATGTTGGCGGCGATCCAGAGCCTGAACTACGAGGTGCCGCTGCCCGGGCCGGTGCAGCCCAGCTTCATCGCCTTCTTGACCTCGCTGGCCCTGGTGCTCCCCTGGCTCGCGCAGCCCCGTCGTGACGCGGTTGCGCTCCGGGCCTTCGGCCGGGGCTTCGACCTGTTCCTCTTCGCCGCGCTGGGCGCCGGCGCGGGCTGGTTGCTGGCCTCGTCCATGACGTTCTGGCTCGCCTCCTCCCTTCCGGTGCCGTTCGTCGTGGTCGTCTGCGCCCTCGTGGCCGTCGGCGCCCGGGCGTGGGCCTTCCGCGGCCAGACGTAGCCCGTGCGTCCTCGCGGCTGCGGACCTTCGCGCGCCGACGCCCACTGCAACGGGCGGGGCGACCGGGCGCCCGGGGGCTGACGTCGTGCGGAACGGTCCGACGGAACCGTCTCCAAAAGCCCGTCCACGGCCGCCCGGCCGTCGCCGCCTGCCGCGTCCGGAAGACCCGGTGCCCTGAAGGGGCCCGCCGCCCCCGAGCCGTGATTCGCTGCACGTGACTCGGATGCCGCACTCCCCTCGGCGTTTTCCGTGTCGCTTTTCTGGCACTCTGCTAGCCCATGTGCTGGATGTGGCACCAAGACGTCCCCGAGGGGTGTGCGTGAACGCGGTGAAGCGGAGCCGGACGACGAGGGCCGCGATGGGAATCCCGGCCATGGTGCTCCTCCTGCTCACGGGATGCGACGTGCCGGGGGTCTACCGGCCCGCCCGCCCCGCGAGCGGTGGCCCGTTCACCTTCTACGTGAGCCCGGACGGCGACGACACGAACGACGGCATGTCGCCGGAGAAGCCCTGGCGGACCCTCGACCACGCGAACACCGCGAGCTTCCGACCCGGCGACAGGCTCCGGCTCAAGGGCGGCGAACGGTTCCGCGGCACCATCACCTTGGAGGAGGGCGAGGCGGGCAGTGCGGCACGGCCCGTCGTCATCGATTCCTACGGCACGGGCCGGGCCACGATCGCGCCCCGCGGCGCCTCCGGCATCACCGTGCACGACACCGCGGGCGTGGAGATCAGGAACATCACGCTGGTCGGCGACGACAAGGCGCTGCACGAAGGGGTCGGGGTCGCCTTCCGGGCCACCCGCCCCGGGGAACGGAAGCTCACCCACGTCAGGATCGCGAACGTGGAAGCGCGGGGCTTCCAGAACGGGATCAGCGTCGGCACGGACGGAGACGCCGTCACGGGCTACGAGGACGTGCACATCAACGACGTCTCCGTGCACCACAACCTGGAGGCCGGACTCGTCTTCTACGGACCCCGGTTCGATGCGGGCAACCCGACCTATGCGCACTCCGGGCTGCGGATCGAGCGGGTCACGGCGTACTCCAACACCGGCGACCCGGACAGCGACGGGCGGAACACCGGCAGCGGGATCGCCCTCGGCAGCGTCCGGGACGCGAGGGTGACGCGCTCGGTGGCCCATGACAACGGTGCGCGCTCCGCAGTCGACGCCAAAGAGGGGCCCGAAGGCATCTGGGCGTACGACTCCACCGGCGTGGTCCTGGAGAACAACCGCTCCTACCGCAACCGGACCGGGTCCCGAGTGGACGGCGGCGGCTTCGGCCTCGACAACAACGTGTCCCACTCGGTCATGCAGTACAACCTCGCCTACGGCAACGACGGGCCGGGATTCCTCGTCTACTCCGGCCAGGCGACCGGCGCCCACCGGGACAACGTCGTCCGTTTCAACATGAGTTGGGACGACGCGCGAAAGCTTCCCGAGTACGGCGGCATCGTCGCCTACGGCTCCCGAATGGAGAACCTGGACGTCCACAACAACACGGTCGTGATGCGCACGCGGGACCTCGCCTCTGCGGAGGCGGCGGGAAACCGCCCCCCGGCACTACGACTGCGCGACGGCATGAAGGGGGTCAGCGTCCACGACAACATCCTCACCACCGACGGCGGTCCCCTGATCGACGCCGAGTCCTCGTACCTCCCCGACACGCACCGGTTGCGGGGCAACGTCTACTACAGCGCGGGCCCCTGGTCGCTGGACTGGGGAGGTCGGCGCTTCACCGACCTCGCCGGCTGGCGCACCGCATCCGGCCAGGAGCTCCTCGACGGTGAGCCGACCGGTACCGGAGAGGACCCCTGCCTGCGAGCCCTGACCGTACCCGTCACCGATCCGGCCGGAGCGGAGAACCTCGTGCCGCGCTGTGAGGACGAGGCGTCCATGAGCATGGGGCCGCAGGCCGCGGGCGCCGACGTGGGCCCCGTTGACTACTTCGGCAACCGGATCCCGGACGTCCTGCGGCCCGGCGCCGCACAGCCGCGCACCACCCGCTGATGCGGCGGGGCAAGGGGGTGTTCGTCACTCCCGTTTCCGCTGGTCCGGGTGGTCAGGGCGGAGATGCTGCGCCACCAGGGGGCCTTGCCGTAAGTGCCCTGGTGCGCCACGGGTCGACGGTGGCAGGGAGGAACCGAATCCTCCCTGCCACCGTCGTGGCCTTCGTCGTGCCGGGAGCCACGTCCGCCGTCCAGGGGCCGCCGGGGCGCGACCGTCGAGGAACGGCCCGCTTTCCCGGCAGACCCTAGACGCCGGTCGACAGCGTCGAGGGCCGGGCCACGGCGCGGTCCGTCTCGGCGTCCGGCGGGCCGATCACGGTGCGCAGCGGCTCCCCGCCCCGGGCTACCGGCTGGCGGTCCGGCGGTGCGGGGCGCCCGAGCGCCCTGACGGTCCAACCGGCGGCCCGCCACTCGTCGTGCGGCAGCGCATTGCGGGCGTCGACGAGGACCGGCTCGCGGACCACCCGGGCCAGCTTCACCGGGTCCAGTTCGCGGTACTGCCCCCACTCGGTGAGGTGCAGGACGAGTTCCGCTCCCCGGCACGCCGTCAGGAGGTCGGCTTCGCAGCGCAGCTCCGGATGTGCGCGCCGCGCGTTCGCGATGCCCTCCGGGTCGTGCACCCGGACGTCCGCCCCCTGTCGGCGGAGTGCCGCCGCCACCGCCAGCGAGGGCGAGTCGCGCACGTCGTCGCTGTTCGGCTTGAAGGCGGCACCCAGCACGGTCACCCGGCGGTCGGCGAGGTCGCCCCCGACCAGCTGACGGGCGAGGGTCACGGTCCGCGTCCGCTGTCGTTCGTTGATCTCGTCGACCTGGTTCAGGAAGGCCACCGCGTGGCCGACTCCGAGCTCCTGGGCGCGGGCGGTGAACGCCCGGATGTCCTTGGGCAGGCAGCCGCCGCCGAAGCCGAGACCGGCGTTGAGGAACCGCCGCCCGATCCGGGTGTCGTGGCCGAGGGCGTCGGCGAGGGTGACCACGTCCGCGCCCGCGGCGTCGCAGACCTCGGCCATCGCGTTGATGAAGGAGATCTTCGTGGCGAGGAAGGAGTTGGCCGCGGTCTTCACGAGTTCGGCCGTGCTCGGATCGGTGCCGATGTAGGGGACGCCTGCGTCCAGCATCGGGGCGTACAGCCGGCGCAGCACCTCGTCCGCCTGCCGGCTGGTGGTGCCGGCGACGATCCGGTCCGGCCGCAGGGTGTCCTCGACCGCGAAGCCCTCCCGCAGGAACTCGGGGTTCCATGCCGTTGCGACCCGTACGCCCGTCGGGGCGAGCCCCGCGATGCGGGCGGTCAGGCGCGCGGTGGTGCCCACCGGGACGGTCGACTTGCCGACGACCAGGCACGGGGCGGACAGGTGCGGCACGAGCCCGTCGACGACGGCGTCGACGTACCGCAGGTCGGCCGCGCGGGAGCCGGCCTGCTGCGGCGTGCCCACGCAGATGAAGTGGACCTTGCCGTGCGCCGCGGCCCCGCGCAGGTCGGTGCCGAAGCGCAGGCGCCCGGAGGCGAGGGCCCGGGTGAGGACTTCGTCGAAGCCGGGTTCGTAGAAGGGGGGCCTGCCTTCGGCGAGGGCCGCGACCTTCTCGGCGTCGACGTCGACGCCGAGGACGTCGTGCCCGATGTCGGCCATGCACGCGGCGTGCACGGCTCCGAGGTAGCCCGTTCCGATGACGGTCAACCGCATGCGGTGCTCTCCTGTTCTGACTGCGGAGGTGGGGTGTGCGCGACGGGTCAGGGCGCGTAGCCGTACGGGTTCTGCTGCTGGAAGGTCCAGGCGTCACGGCACATCGCGGCCAGGTCGTGCCGTGCGGACCAGTTCCAGGCCGAGGCGACCTTCGAGGGGTCGGCGACGAGTTCGGCGACGTCTCCGGGGCGGCGTTCGACGATGCGGTGCGGGATCGGCCGTCCGGTCACCTCCTCGAAGGTGCGGACGAGCTCCAGGACGGAGGCGCCGCGGCCGGTGCCGAGGTTGAAGATCCGCATGCCCGGCTCGTCGTCCATGTGGTCCAGGGCGGTGCAGTGCCCCTCGGCCACGTCGACGACGTGGACGTAGTCGCGGATCCCGGTGCCGTCGGGGGTGGGGAAGTCGTCGCCGAAGACGCCGAGTTCGTCGCGGCGGCCCACCGCGGTCTGGGTGAGGAACGGCATGATGTTGTTCGGCACGCCGCTCGGATCCTCACCGAGGAGTCCGGTGGGGTGGGCGCCTGCCGGGTTGAAGTACCGCAGGGCCAGCACCCGCAGCTCGGGCAGGTGCCGGCAGACGTCCGCGAGGATCTGCTCGCAGGTCCACTTGGTGGTCGCGTACGGGTTGGTCGGTGCCGGAGGCGACTCCTCGGTCAGCGGGACGGTCGTGGCGTCGCCGTAGATCGAGCAGGAGGAGGAGAAGACCAGCCGGTGCACGCCGTGGTCGTGCATGGCCGAGACCAGGGCCGTGGTGCCGCCGACATTGATGTCGTAGTACGCGAGCGGGATCCGCACCGACTCGCCGACGGCCTTCTTGGCGGCGAAGTGGATCACTGCGTCGATCGGGTGGTCCTGGAAGACGGCGTCCAGTGCCCGCCGGTCGCGCACGTCCGCGACGTGGGCCGCCGCGACGGGGCGGCCCGCGGTCTTGGCGACCCGTTCGAGGACTTCGGGCGAGCTGTTGGAGTGGTCGTCGAGCACGACGACCTCGTGGCCGGCGCGGAGCAGTTCGACGCAGGTGTGGCTGCCGATGAAACCGGCGCCGCCGGTCACCAGGACGGTCTGGGGCACGGGAACCTCTTTTCTCGATCGGTCGCAGGGACCGTCACCAGGCGTAGAAACCGGTGAGGTAGGTGGGGAAGACGGCGAGCGCGAATCCCAGCGGGAACAGCGACAGCAGGCCCGCGAGGAGCGGCAGGGCGGCCGTGCGCAGCGTCCGGACGGCGGGGACGCCGGTGGCCCGCGCGGTCTCCTTGACGTGCAGCGCACCGATCGCGAGCGTCACGGCGGCGTACGAGGCGGAGCCGAGGAGACAGAGGAAGACGTAGCCGACGGCAGGACCGGTGAACTGGCCGACGAGGGCCGCACCCGAGAGGAAGGTCGTGATCAGCAGGTACGGGGCGACGGCGCGCAGGGGAAGGGGTTCCAGCCCGTCGCGCCCCTTCGGAGTGACCTTGAAGGTGATCGGGCGGGGCCGCAGCTTCTGGGCCACCGCGGCCAGCACGCCCCAGGCCACGTACGGCCACCGGGAGAGCCCGAAGAGCCAGATCTCCCAGCTGAAGACGGGGGAGTCCTTGGGGCGCAACAGGCCCCGTCGGCGGCAGAGCAGTGTGAGCAGGACCAACCAGACGGACATGCTCCAGAAGTGCGCCAGGAACGCGAAGTAGTTGACGTCGATCCAGGGAGCGCCGGTGACCGCGGCGATCGGCGGCAGCAGGATGCCCATGATCGTCGCTCCGGCGAGCAGCGGGTAGTACATCAGGGCCGCGGCGAAGCGCATCCGGAGCTTCAGCGGCATCCGGCCCAGATGGCGCGGCAGCATGCCCAGGAGCATGACGGCCAGGCTGCGGGACCACTGGAACTCCTGGGTGACCATGGCGCCGAAGGTGAGGGGGCCTTCGCCGTGGGCGTCGGCGTCGATGGCGAACGAGCCCTGCCAGCCGGCCGAGGTCAGCAGGAACGAGGTGGAGAAGTCCTCGGCGAGCTCGGGGCCCAGACCGCCGATGTCCCGCAGCGCCTTCGTCCGGACGGCGTAGTGCGAGCCGATGCACACCGGGGCCAGACCTGCGGAGTGGCCCAGCTGCACCGGCCCGTGGAACATGGCCTCGCGGTGCAACCGACCGCGTGCCGCCCAGGACTCGTCGGCATTGGAGTCGCAGACGCTGGGTGCCGCGACGTAACCGACGGCGGGGTCGGAGAAGGGGCGGACGACCTCGGTGAGGTACCCGGGTCCGGGGACGTGGTCGCAGTCGAGCTGGGCGACCACGTCGTACCGGTCGTAGCCCCAGTGGTCGTAGAAGAAGGCCAGGTTGCCCTCCTTGCAGCGCGTGCGCCGGGGCCAGTCGGCCCGGTGGTAGTCGGCGCGGCCGCGGCGGCAGGAGACGTTCACGTCATGGGTGCGGCACCAGTGGAGGATCTCCTCGCCGGGGTCCTCGTCGCAGAGCCAGACGTCGTAGGGGTGGGGGAAGTCCTGGGCGAGCATCGCCTCCAGGGTGCGCCGGGCGACGTCCCAGCCCTCGGACGGGGCGCGGGTGACCACGAACGCGGTGCGGAGCCCGGGCACCGGGACGGTCGGGTCGAAGCGGCGCATCCGCAGCAGCGCCACGAGGAAGTGCAGGGGGAGGTAGGTCAGGTACAGCAGGAGGGCGCTGTTGATGATCAGGCCCGTCCAGCCGATGCGGTGGGAGGGTTCGAGCCACCAGGCCCAGAACCAGACCAGGCAGGCCACCCAGCCGAGGGACAGCAGCGCGACCAGGAAACGGTCGGTGCGGGAGAACGCCCGGACGAAGCTGGAGGGGAGGGCGGTGAGCCCGTGCGCCGGATGGGCGAGTACGGGCCCGTCCGGACCGATGGAGGCCACCGCACCGTCGGACAGGGAACGGATCTCCGCACCCAGGGCCTCCCACTCCTCCGGAGAGCCGGGGGCCGGAGAGGGGAGCGGGGGTTCCTCGGCGGTGTCGGTTCCGTGGACGGGACCGTGCTCCAACGACGTCATGGCGGCAGGTTCTCCAGGCGGTGCGGCAGGGTGGGCCGGACGGCGGGGCCCGGTGGAGAGGGGCGGGTGGGCGTGGCCGCGGCGGGCGGCCCGCCGCGGTGCGCGGGTCAGCCGCCGGCTACGGCCGCTCCGGGGGCGGCGGACGTCACGCCGGTGGCGGCGCCGGTCGGGCCCGGGATCGTCTGTGGTGTGAGGGGCGCCGTCGCGGTCAGCGGAACCGTTTCGTCCTGGCCGCCGCGGATTGCTGCTGCCGAGGCGCCGAGGCGGTCCGCACGGGCGGAGAAGTACGCGACCGTGCGCCGCAGGCCCTCGGTGATGTCGACCTCCGGTTCCCAGCCCAGTACCTCGCGGGCGCGGGTGATGACCGGGCGGCGGCGGACCGGGTCGTCGACCGGCAGGGGGTGGTGCTTCACCTCGGAGGACGAGCCGGTCATCTCCAGGACGAGCCGCGCGAGTTCGGAGACGGTCCGCTCGACCGGGTTGCCGAGGTTGAAGGGTCCCAGTTCGGCGGAGTCGAGGAGCGAGACCAGGCCGCGGACCAGGTCGTCGACGTAGCAGAAGCTGCGGGTCTGCCCGCCGTCGCCGTAGATGGTGAGCGGTTCGCCGGTCAGGGCCTGGGTGATGAAGCTGGACACCACACGGCCGTCGTGTGCGCGCATGCGGGGGCCGTAGGTGTTGAAGATCCGGGCGATGCCGACGTCGACCCCGTGCGTGCGGCGGTACGCGGTCGAGACCGCTTCAGCGTATCGTTTCGCCTCGTCATAGACGCTGCGCGGGCCGATCGAGTTGACATTGCCCCAGTACGTCTCCTCCTGCGGATGGACCAGTGGATCGCCGTAGATCTCGCTCGTCGATGCGAGGACGAAGCGCGCGTCGTGCTGCAGGGCCAGCCGGAGGGCGTTCTCGGTGCCGCGACTCCCGACCGCGAGCGTCTCCAGGGGGTGGCGCAGGTAGTCGGGCGGGGAGGCCGGGGACGCCAGGTGGGCGACGGCGTCGACGCGACCGGCCACCTGCACGGAGGTGCTCACGTCTGCGTGCTGGAACTCGAAGGACGGGTGGCTCAGGAGAGGGGCGATGTTCTCCGGGGAGCCCGTCATGAAGTTGTCGAGGCACACCACGGAGTCGCCGCGCCGCAGAAGCGCCTCGCAGAGGTGCGACCCAAGGAAGCCTCCGCCGCCGGTTACGGCAACGCGCATGTGTTTCTCCAGGGATTGAGGAGCGGAATGACCTGGGGCTCCATCGGTCGGACCGTCGAACGAAGGAACGGTTCTGTGATCCACCGGACGGGGCCATCTCGCAAGATGCAGCACGAGAGTATGGGCATATGTAGGCATTTTTAATGAGGCAGGTCGTGGACTGGTCCGATCGGCGGATCCCCCACACGGGTGCACGGGGCGCTTGCCCGGTTCGCGCCACCGCCGCATGTCGAACGGTGCAATCGGACGGCTTCACTCGAACGTGTCGGCCTCGGTGTCCGGAACCGCCTTTCACGCCCCACGCCCACCGCGGTGAGGGGCTTCCGTGACCAGTTGCCCCCGCAGCACGTCACCGGCCCGAGGGCCGTGCCGGTGAAGGCGTGGACGACGTCGCGCTGCCGGTCCGCCCCGTCCGGACGCCGAGGGCGCTGCCGTCGTCCCCGTGACAGGCGGCCCCGGAAGCACGGAGGTCGTGCTGGTGGCCGGGGTGGGGTCACGACGACGGTCGACCGCCCGACCGGATTTCCCGCGCCTGTTGCCGATGAGACCATGGTGACGTGCCGCTTGCCGCCGGGGACGTGCGACGTCGACCAGGGACAACGAGGGCGAGGCGTGGGGCGATCGAGTTTTGTAGGAGACAAGTGAAGCGTCTGTCCGGTTGGTTGTTCGACGGGCTCGATCGCTACCTCCGCCTCTCTCGGACGGTTCGGGTGACGATCGCGATCGTGGTTTTCCTCGCGCTCTTCATCGGCCTCTCCCACCAGCCGGCCATCCTGCGATGGCCGCTGTCGTGCGGAGTGGGCAATCTGTTCTTCGGCCTTGCGCACAGCGAGCCGCGGTCCGAGCCGTCCGGTGCCGGTTCCCTCACGACGAGGCTCCGCCGGTCCCGGCACGGGGCCGGCCGCAAGGACCAGTAGGGCTTGGGCAGGGGTCTGGGCGAACGGGGCCTGCACGACGTGGTCGGCATCTCCACCACACCCACCGCCCATCCGGCCTCGGCCCGCCCCATCACCCCGCCCTACGGTGGCGTCGGACGGCGACCGGTGGCCAGCTGTCCCGACCCTGCCCGCAGGGTGAAGGCGCTGGTCATCGAGGCGGGTCGCGGTTCGGCCAAGCCGGGGTCCTGGCGCGAGGGCTCACGCCCGGGCAGGGGGCGCACCGGGCTCAAGCGCATGTACTCGCGGTTCGTCGCCCTGCGGATCCGCCCCGCCGGACGCGAGATCCGCGATGCCACCGAGGGCGTTGAGCCGGCCGAGTGCCGGGTGCTTGCCGAGTGGCCCGCCAAGGAGGCCGAGCCGGTGCAGTTCTGGCTCTCCGACCGGCCCGCCGATACCCCGCTGACCACTCTGGTCCGCCCGGTCGAGCTCCGCTGGCGCATCGAGCACGACCACCGGGAGGCGAAGCAGGCCCTGGGGCTTGCCCACTTCGAGGGCCGCACGTTCAACGGCTGGCACCACCACGTCCCCCCCCGCCTCCCCCGCCCACGCCTTCTGCACCCTGCGGAGGCTGACCCACGCCCCCAAAGAAACGGCATCGGCCTGAGCCTCTACCGGGTCGTCCGCGAAGTTCAGTTGCTGCTCGCCACCTGGGCCGGCGCCTGCCCTACCTGCCACCGCGACATACCCGCATCCATACGGACCTGACCAAGCCCTACTGGGGTCGCTCCGGACGGGGACCGGGGATCACGGAGACCTCCACCCGCCGTCGAGGGTGCGGCCCCTCGCGAGGGGGTCCGGCCGTGCGCGAGGCACGTTTCAGGAACCCGCGCCGTCACCTCCAGTTGCCGGAAGGGGCCCGGTCGGATCGTCGTCCGGCACGCGGCGCTGTTGCCCCACCGTGGTGACGAGGGTGGAAGAGACGTGGGCCAAGACCGGGTTCGCAGGGATGAAGAACGTTTCCGCTCCGGTCAGTTCGTGGTTCATGCGGGCCATCGGCATTTCGTGGCCCAGGTCGGAAACGCCGCGGACCCCGCGGATGACCACGTCGATTCCGGCCCGGCTCACGTAGTCGACCAGCAGGCCGTCCGTGTGGGAGTCGACCGTCACGTTGCTCAAGTCGGCCGCAACCGTGCGAAGCCGGTCCAGCCGTTCCGCGACGGGGAAACGACCCGTCTTGTGCGCATGGGACATCACGCACACGACGACCTCGTCGAACAGGAGGGCCGCACGCCGGAGTACGTCCTGGTGCCCTGGGGTGACCGGGTCGAAGGATCCTGGGAAGAGGGCTCGCATGGTGTGAGAGGGTAACGAGCGGCCGTTCCCCCGGTGGCGAAACGCCGGGCAGTCGAGCCGCCTGGACCGAGCATGACGGAGAAGGGCACCCGACGGCCCGGAGCCCTCCAGTTCGCGGTGCCCGCGCATGCGGACGCGGGGGAGTTCCCGAAGGGGCCCGTGCCGGTGGTGGACCATGAGCGGAACGTCCGAAGGGCGGGGCTCGGCTCCCACCCCTCCACGCCCTCCACACGCCAACAGGAGCGACCATGAACAGATGGACGGCATACGGGACCGTCGTTGCGGGTGCAATGCTTCTCGCCCTCGACGTGTCCGGCACCATCACCACGATCCCCTACTCGATCTTCGCCGTCCTCGTGGGCACCGGACTCGTCGTCGACGGAATGCGAAGGGCGCTTCACCTCCGACGCCGGAGGAACCCCCGGACCCGGTAGCGGCGGATTCCTGAGGGGCCGTCACCCCGTCCCGGCTCGTGGGCGGGAAGGACGGTTTCGCTCATGCCCCCAAGGCGGGGAGGACCGCTCCCGCGGCGAGGCCGAGTCCCAGGGAGAACAGGGCCGACGCGTAGGCGACCCCGCGTGCGGACCGGTCGCCCGTGGCGAGGGCCGCACCGTCGCCCCGGGACACCGCCGGCACGATCCAGCGCAGGTAGTAGAAGAGGGAGGCCACGGTGTTCGCCGCGGCCAGGACCGCCAACCAGGTGTAACCACCGTCGAAAGCAGCGGTGAACGCCTCCAGTTTGCCGACGAAGACGGCGGTCGGAGGGGTGCCCACCAGGCCGAGGAGACAGACGACGAGACTCGCGGCGAGCAGTGGACGGCGGTGCGCGAGACCGCGGTAGTCGGCGAGCCGGGTCGCCCGGGGGAGGGCGCAGACCACGGCGAAGGCCCCGAGGTTCGTGACGGCGTACGCGGCCGCGTAGAACAGGAGTGCGGGTGTGGCGAGAGCGGAGCGTCCCGCGACGGCGACCGGCATGAGGAGGTAGCCGACCTGGCTGATGGTCGAGTACGCCAGGAGCCGCTTCACGTCGTCCTGGAAGAAGGCCGCCAGATTGCCCAGCGTCATCGAGGCCGCGGCCACCGCGGCCACCCCGACGGCCCACGGCATTCCGCTGGGGGCGAGCACGCCCTCGCCGAGGCGCAACAGGGCTGCCAGGGCGCCGATCTTGGGGATCGTGGTCAGGAAGGCCGCCACCGGGCGGCTGCTGCCTTGCACGGCGTCCGGTACCCAGAAGTGGGCGGGAACGGCCCCCGCCTTGAACAGCACGCCCGCGAGCAGTCCGACGGCCCCTGCGCTGACCAGCCCGTCCGGTGCACGGGACAGCGAGGACGCCAGCGCCGGGTAGCCGGTGCCGCGCCCCGCGGCGTACAGGACGGTGATGCCGGCCAGCATGAGCACGCCGAGCAGCGCGCCGGTCACGTAGTACTTGAGCGCGGCCTCCGTGCCGGGTCCGTCCTTGCGGAAGCCCGCCAGGGTGTATGCGGGGATGCTTGCCAGCAGGTAGCCGGCGGCGAGGAGCAGCAGGTCCTGGGTACCGGCCATCATGAGGGCCCCGAGCGCCGACAGCTGGAGGAGCACATGGGTTTCGCTCTCGCGGGGGTGCGCCCGGAAGGGCGAGGCGAAGAGGGCGAGGACGAGGAGGAGCGTGCCCAGGACGACGATCCGGGACGTGTTGCTGACCGGATCGACGGTGAACGCGCCGCCGAACGCGGTCAGATCGGGGCGGACCGCGGCGAGGGCCGAGGCCACGATGCCCGCGCCGGCGGCAACGGCCGCGAGCAGGCCCACCAGCCACTGGCGGTGGCGCGGCAGCCACGACCCGAGGAGCAGCCCGAGCACCGCCGAGGCCGTGAGCAGCACCTCGGGGAGGATGTCGAGGGGGTTCTCGTTCATCGTGCTCATGGGGTTCATCGGGTGAGCTGCTCCAGCACCGTGCGGGAAGCGGGCTCGATGACGTCGAGGAGGAAACGGGGCGCGACGCCGATCACCACGGCCGCGGCGAGCAGCGGTACGACGGCGAGGCTCTCGTGTCTGCGGAGGTCGGGGAAGGCGAGGGGGGTGCCCGGTGCCCCGGGGAGGCGCAGCGGGCCCATCAGGACCTGTCGCAGCGCACGGAGGAAGAGGGCGGCGGTGAGCAGGATGCCGAGGACGGAGAGCGAGGTGGCCAGGGGGCGCGGCCCGAGGGAGCCGGTGAAGATCTGGAACTCCGCCACGAAACCGGAGAAGCCGGGAAGGCCGAGCGAGGCGAAGGCGGCCACGCCGGTCAGCGCGGCGAACACGGGGGCGAGGGAGGCGACCCCGCCGTAGGCGGTCATCTCGTAGGTCCGGCCCCGCTCGTGCAGCGCGCCCGCGAGGAGGAACAGGGCACCGGTGATCAGGCCGTGGCTGACCATTTGGGTGACCGAGCCGGTGACCGCGAGCGAGCGTGCTTGGGCGGAGGTGTCGGCGACGGCAGCGGCGGCACCGACCGCCAGGACGATGTACCCCATGTGGTTCACCGAGGTGTAGGCCACCATCCGCTTGAAGTGGGTCTGGGCGAGGGCGACCAGGGCGCCGTGCAGGACGGACAGCACTCCGATCACGACGATGACGGCCGCGTAGCGACGCCAGGCGTCCGGCAGCATCGGCATGGCGATGCGCAGGAACCCGTACGTTCCCATCTTCAGGAGGACCCCGGCGAGGATCGCGGAGCCTGCCGCGGGCGCTTCGGTGTGGGCCGGCGGCAGCCAGGTGTGGAAGGGGAACGTGGGCGTCTTCACCGCGAGGCCGATTCCGATGGCGAGCAGGACGAGCGCGGCGTACGCGGAGCGACCGGCGAGCGGGTTCTGCCGGATCAGGTCGACCATGTCGAAGGTGTGCGGAGCCGCCGCCAGGTACAGGGCGATGAACCCGAGCAGCAGCACCAGTGAACCGACGAAGGTGTAGAGGAAGAACATCAGCGCCGCCCGTCGTGCGCCGCTGTGCCCCCAGCCCGCGATCACGAAGAACATCGCCACGATCGACAGGTCGAAGAAGACGAAGAACAGGATGAGGTCGAGCGAGGCGAACAGGCCGAGGCAAGTGGTCTGGAGGAAGAGGAACAGGGCGGCGAACAGCCGGGGGCGCCGGTTCTCGCGGAGCGAGTACACCGAGCAGGCGAGGAACAGGAAACAGGTGAGGGCGAGCAGCGGCAGCGACAGGCCGTCGACGCCGATGTGGTAGCCCACGCCCGCGCTGGGAATCCATCGCGCCCGCACCTCGTACTGCGTTCCGCCGGTCGACTCGTATCCCGCCCACAGGGCGATGACCAGACCGAGTTCGCCGGCCGTCGTCGCCACCCAGACGGCCCGCAGCACCCGTTCGGGGACGGCGGGCGGGGCGGCGAGGAGCAACAGGGCGATCGCGGACGGGGCGAAGACGAGGGCGGTGAGCAAGCGGGTCACCTCACGAGGACGAGCACGACGGCGAGGAGGACGAAGGCGGCGACGGCCTGGACGAGGTACTGGTGCAACTGACCGGTCTGTGGGCGGCGGGCCCAACGGCCCAGCCGTCTGGCGGTGGTGGCGACGCCCCCGACGGCGGAGTCGATCGCTCCTTCGACGTGGTGGGCCGTCCATCGGGCCCACGCGAGGGCACCGCTGGCCGTGGCGTCCACCGCGCGGTCGAGCACCACGTGGTCGAGGACCGCGGCGGCGTCGGCGGCCCGAAGGGTGGGTGCCACGAACAGCCGTCGCGCGGCACGCTCCAGGGAGAGCCAGTCCCCGGCCCACGCCGCCAGCCCCCGGGGCATCGGGGCCGGGCGGGCACCCCAGGCCCAGGCGGCGCCCGCGGTGACCAGGGCGAGAACCCCGGACAGGGCGAACTCCGCGGCCCTCGCCTCCGCTTGGTCTCCCGCGCCGAGGTACTCGCTCAGCGCGTCCCGCAGCGGGGGGAACGCCAGGGGGGTCAGCGCGAGGCAGCCGAGGGCCGGCAGCGCGAGCGGGGCGACGGCACCGCCGGGGATCCGCGGACCGTCCCCGGTGCTTCGCACCGGCGGGCTCCAGACGAAGCGGAGGATCCTGGCGCTGTAGGCGGCGGAGAGCACGGCCGCCGCGAGGCCGGTCGCGTACAGCCACGGACTGTCGTCGAGGGCGCCGGCCAGCAGGACGTCCTTCGCCGCCCACAGGGAGAGCGGGGGCAGACCGGCCAGGGACAGGGCGCCCACCGTGCAGAGGGCGCCGACGGTGCGGTAGGACCGGGCGGCTCCACGGAGCTCGGACAGCTGCCGGGTGCCCCAGGCCGTCAGCCAAGCACCGGCCACCAGGAAGAGCAGGCTCTTGGCCGCCGCGTGGGCGGCCAACTGGAGGGTTCCGCCGGTGGTCGCCCCGACTCCGGCCGCCATCACCATGAAGCCGATCTGCGCACAGGTGGATGCGGCCAGCAGCTGTTTGAGGTCGGTTTGCGCGATGGCGACCAGCCCGAGGGCAACGGCGGTCACCGCGCCCGTCCACGCCGCCGCGGTCGCGCCCCAGCCGGAGGCGGCGAGCAGCGGCCCGGTCCGCAGCAGCAGATAGGCGCCGGCCACCACCATCGTCGCCGAGTGCAGCAGTGCGGAGACCGGGCTCGGTCCCTGCATCGCCCGGGACAGCCAGAAGCCGAACGGGAGCTGTGCGGACTTGCCGAAGGCCGCGACCAGCAGTCCCGCCGTCGCGAAGGACGCCCAGGGGTCCTCGGCCCGGACGAGCCCGTCGAGGTCGAGTGCACCGGGGTCGGCCGCCAGGGCTGCTCCCGCCGCGAGGTAGAGCCCCAGGTCGGCCGTGCGGGTGGTGAGGAAGGCGGTCTCGGCCGCCGCCGTACGGGCGGGCTCGCGCCACCAGTAGCCGATGAGCGCCCACGAGGTGGCGCCCATGACCTCCCAGCCGAGGAGGAGGGTCGGGAGGGTGGTGGCGGTGACGGTGACCAGCATGCTCCCGGCGAAGAGCAGCATGAGCCCGAAGAACCGCGCCCGTGCCTCCGCCGCACCGAACTCCGCCGCACTGAACAGCAGGACGACGAGTGCGACGGCGGCGACGGTGATGACGAGCACTCCGGAAAGTCCGTCCACCGCGAGGCCGAGGGGCAGTCCCTGGAGGAAGGGCGCCCGGGCCGCGGGATGGCGGACGGCGGCGGTGACGGCGAGGCCCAGCGTCACGGCGGCGACCGCGAGGGCCGTGCCCGCGGCCCACCGGTCGGCCGCCCGCCCGGTGACGAGCAGCGCGGTCCCGGCCAGCGGTGGCAGCAGGACCAGCAGCCACAGCAAGGGGCTCATTCCCTCAACTCCGCCGCACCGTCCGTCATGTCGACCTCGCGGGACCGGAACAGGGCCGTGACGACCGCGAACCCGATCGCCATCTCCAAGGCCATGGCGGTGACGGCGACCACGATCAGCACCTGTCCGGCGGCCTCTGCGGGCGCGATGAAGTGCCAGGCCGCGCCCGCGGCGAGCATGACCCCGCCCAACATCAGCTCCAGCCCCATCATCAGCATCACGACGGACTGCTGGGTCAGCGCACCGAACAGTCCGATGCAGAACAGGGCCGAGGCGAGGAGCAGGAAGGTTTCCAGGTTCACCGGCCCACCCCGCCGCGCACCGGGTCCTCGGGGGAGGCGCTCCGCAGGTCGTCGCCGTAGCGGTCGTACCGGCCGCGCGGAGTGGCGAGGACGACCGTGGCCACGATGGTGGCGAACAGGGCCATGCCGAGGGTCATCATGGTGAGCATCTGCGGCCCCATCAGGGAGATCCCCAGGTCTCGGGTCGGATCGGCAGGGGCGTCTCCTTGCCGTCGGGGCCACGGGGCGAGCAGGATCCCGATGACCAGCAGGGCGAAGGTCAGGGCGCAGAGGGCTGCGGCGCCCCGCCGGTTGTGCACCATCGTCATCGGCATCAGACCCGCCGGATTCATCATGAACATGATCATGAAGACGGCCATGACGGCCATCTCGATCGTCATCATCAGGACGGTGACGATGCCGAGGTAGTCCAGACCGAGCACCACCAACTGTCCGCCCACGCACAGCAGGGCCGTGAGCAGGGCGAAGGTCGCCCGTGCCATCGAGTCGAAACGGAACACCATGATTCCGCCCGCCACCGCCACCGCGGCCATCACCCAGAACGCCGCCGTGCTCACCTGCCCAGCACCACCAAGGCCACCACCAGCGCCTGCACCACCGCCAGCGGCGTCAGGACCACCCAGGTCAGCTCCACGTAACGCTCCGTCCTCAAGGTCGGTACCCGGCGCCGCACCCACAGCAGGAACCCCAGCACCGCGGCCGTCTTGACCACCGTCCACAACCAGCCCGGCAGCACCGGTCCGTGGCCGCCGCCGAGGAACAGCGGTACGGAGAACGCGGCGGCCACCACCAGCAAGAGCCACCGCCCGCCCAGGAACAGCAGCCGGTCCACGCCGGACAGCTCCGCTGCCGCACCGCCCGCCACGTCGGCCCCGACCGGCTGGTCGAACGGTCCCCAGAAGGCCATCGCCAGGGCGCTCAACAGATAGATCCCGAACGCCAGCGGCATCCACACGGCGAACCACAGCCCGGACTGCGCCTCCACCACCGCACCCACCCGCAGGGACTCGGCACCGAGGGCCGCCGTCGTGATCGCCAGCATGTGCGGCAGCTCGTACGCGAGCCCCTGGGCGAGGAAGCGGTACCCGCCGATCAGCGACAGCGCCGAGTTCGGACCCCACCCCGTCATCCAGACGGCAGCCCACGCCAGTGCCTCCATCGCGTTGAACCAGACGATCCCCTCGGGCAGGTCGGAGAGCGAGCGGAAACCGAGGGGCAGAACCGCGGCGGCGAGGAGGGCGGCCAAGGGAAGCAAACCCGTGCCCACCCGGACGAGAGCGGTGTCCGCGGCGGGCGTGACCCGCCGTTGTTGCACCAACAGCCGCAGCACGCCGCGCCCCGTCCCCGTGGACCGCACGTCGACCACGGCCACCGCCCAGGCGACGAGGACCCACGCCACCGGCAGGACCACGGTCACCCACGGCGGAGCGGTCTCAGTCACGGCCGTGCCCTCCCGACGGGCGCTCGGCGGGCAGTTCGTCCAGGTCGGGGTCGAGGCTCGCCACGACCAGCCGGGCACACGCGAACTCCGCGCCTTCCAGGAGCCCCGGCAGTGCGTCGAGGAGCACCTGCGAAGCCGGGGTCCCGGCGCCCGCACCTCCTCGGGGACCGGTCGGCGGAGCGTCCTGGAGGGACGTGCGCACGGAGATCTCGCCGAGGGCGTGCTCGATCGCGTCCAACCAGCCGAGCAGCCTGCCGTGTACGTCTCCGTCGACCGGCCCCCGGTTCCCGGCACCCACGCCCGCGGTCAGCCAGCGCAGCGTCCACGACCGGCGCAGGCGCCGGACCAGCGGGACGACGTGCGGGGCGAGTGCGTCCTGCGGGGCGCCACCGAGAACCTGGTCCCGGGTGCCGCGTGCCCTGGCCGCCGCATCGTCCCAACCGGCGACGCCGAGGAGCCTGCCGAGGCTGTCGAGATGGGCCGCGCACCGACGCCGGGCCGCCTCTCCCGTCGTCACCGGTTCGCCCTCCAGGGCCCTCAGCCACGGCTCGTTCCAGAAGGCCCGGGGCGGGGCGGAAGGCGGCACGGGCACCGTCTCGACGGAGGCGCGCTGCACGAGGTCGCCCTGGAGGTCCACGCGCAACACCAGCCCCGCCGGCCAGTCCGGCAGGGCGGGCCCGAGCGGCACGTGCAGCCGGTCCAGCCGCAAGCCGTCCCGGTCATCGGCCCGTTCGGCCATCGGGAGCCCGGCGACGGCGCCGGAGTGGCTCTCGTGTCCGGTGTGCGGACCGTGGCTCTCGTGCCCGGCGCCCGAGCGGCCCTCGTGCGCGTGCTCCCCGGGACGCCCCTGTTCATCGGCATCCGCGTGCCCGGCGTGCCGCGCGGGCGGCTCCAGCAGCATCGCGTGTCCCCGGTCCAGCAGATGCGCCGCTTCCTCGGCGGTGCCGATGGTCACCCGTGCCTTCGGGGCGGGAATGCTCCTCCACACGTGCTCGGCCCAGTCGTCCCGACCGAGCGGGAGCGGATCTCCCGCGAAGACCAGGAGGTCGGCATCGGCCGGACCGGTGCTCTGCGGCCAGCCCCTCCGGGCGAGCTCCCGCTCGACCGCCAGGCGCACCCGTGTCCCGCCCGGTGAGGGGACGAGCAGGACGGCCGGCCGGGCGAGGGCCGTCCTGTGGATGCGCGTCCTCAGGTCCACCGGAACGCCCCTTCCCGCCAGGCATATCCCACACCGGCGAGCAGGATGGAGAGGAAGAGGAACATCTCGATGACCGCCGGGGCACCCATCTCGGGAACGACCTTCGTCCACGGGTACATGAAGAGCATCTCCATGTCGAACGCGAGGAAGATCATCGTGACCGGGTACCAGCGCACGTGGAAGCGCGAGACCGCGTGTTGCGCAGGCTCCAGGCCCCCGCTGAACGCTCCGGTGCGCAGCGGCTCCCGCGCCGAGCGGGCCGCGGCCCCCAGCACGCGCAGGAGCAACACGCCCGCCAGGGCGACCGCGGACAAGAGCGCGACCGGTTGCCAACTCGCGTCCCGCACGCCATCACCTTCCCTGCTGGTGGACCGCCGCGTCCACTGTCGGCTGGCAGCATCTCAGCGTCCGGTCGACGCAAAGGTGATCAACACGGGCGAAATGGCGATTCGGTGACGTGGAGGGCCTCGATCCGTCGCTCTCCTCGTCCCTGCGTCCGGTTGCTCCACGGTCCGACCGGACGCATCCGGGCGAGGTCCGGCCTTCCGCAGTCCCGCGCCGGGCACCATGCCGTTGCGTGACCGTGCCCTTGCGCCGCTTTCCCGGCCGGTGTGCAGTCGTCCACAGCGCGTCCTAGCCTGGTTCCAAGGCGATGACCTGCGGAGCGTTCCAGGACGTAGCGGTCGGCGCGGAACCAGATGCTCTGGGCCAGCCGTTTGCCGTTGGCGAGGTATTCGCGTTCGACCGGGACCGTGGTGCTGTTGGCTTGGGTGGTCTCGGTGGCGACCCGGGTGCGCAGTTGATGGCCGACCGTGGTGCTCAGGGAGGCGGAGAAGCCCTCGTACCCCATCGCCGTTTCGGCGGTGACGGAGATCCCGGTGGTGGATTCCACTTCTCGGGCGTTGGTGGTGGACATGCCGATCGTGGCGCTCCGGGACTCCACCCTGTGCACGGGGCCGCTGTGGTCGTCGCAGTGGACGATCTTGTAGAAGCCGTACCGCTTGAGCAGGTGGTACGGGCTCTCCTGTGCCTTGCGGGCTTGCCCCAGGGCGGGGTCGACGCCCAGAGGGGAGGGCAGGGCGGTGGTGCCGATCAGCACTTCGGGCGTGGTTTCGGGGTTGGGCTTGGGGTAGCCGGCCGGTACCGGTACCGGCCGGCGCCCTGGTCGGTCGGGCCGCCCTCCGCCGTGACGATCCGGTCGTAGGTGGTTTCGCGCTCCAACTCCCAGATCTGGGAGTCCCGTCCGCGCCGGACGCCCGGTAGCACTTGTCGACCTGGCCGTTTCCGTTGTCGAAGCCGTCGGGGGTGAGGAAGGGCCGCCGTTCTTGTTGCTGAGCGTGTACCCGGTCCCCTCCGGGCACAGGACCCAGATCTGGCTGTTGCGGATGCTGACGTTGGTGGTGCCGTTCTGCGGGTTGTCGAGGTTGATGCGCACCGTGCCGCTGGAGTAGTCGTCCGCGGTCAGGATGGTCCCGCCGGCCTTCTGCTCGATCAGGTACCCGCCGTTGTCCGGGCTCAGCACGTTCCAGGTCTGCGCCGGCCGGCCCTGCCCGCTGGCGACCGACGGGTAGATCGTGGCACAGGTGCCGGCGCTGAAGTCGGCGCTGGTCAGGTGGAGGCCCGTGCGCTTGTTCTTCAGTCGGTACGAGTAGCCCGCTTCAGGGTTCACCACAGGTGTCATCGGTCCCCCTCCACGCGTGACACGACATCGAGGAACTGCACAGCGTGCACGAGTGGGAACTGAGGGCGCTTTTCGGTCGTGGGCGGGAACCGTGACCTTGACGGACCGTGGCACGACGCGCCGCACACCCGAGCGGTCCGTACCGGAGTGCCAGGTGGGGAGGGCGTACCGCCGCCGGAACCGACCGGGGAAATTCAGGTGACCGGCGAGGACGCTTCTTCTTACCATCGGGCGCTGCGCCATCCGCCCCCGCCCCTGAACGGCCACCACATGAAGCCCTTGATCCCCGGCGTGCTGCGTGACGAACCGCAGTTCGCCCGCCTGTTCATCGGGCAGTCCCTGTCGGTCCTCGGGGACCGCGTGGCCTTCGTGGCCGTGCCCTTCGCCGTGCTCGCGACGGGCGGGTCCGCCTCCGACGTCGGCTTGGTGGCGGCTGCGGGGCTGGTGCCCATGCTGCTGTTCACCTTGGTGGGCGGGGTGTGGGCGGACCGGTTCCCACGGCACCGCATCATGCTGGTCTCCGACCTGGTGCGGTTCGTCGTTCAGGGGCTCATCGCCGTGCTGTTGCTGACCGGTGTCGCCGAGGTTCCGCACCTGGTCCTGTTGATGGTCGTGTTCGGAACGGCGGACGCGTTCTTCATGCCCGCCTCCACGGGACTGATGCCGCTGCTGGTCGGGGCCGAACGGCTGCGGGAGGCGAATGCCCTGCGCGGCTTCGTCCAGTCGTCCGGTCTGGTGCTCGGTCCGGCCCTGGCCGGTGGACTGGTCGCGCTGGCCGGCCCCGGTGGCGCCCTGGCCCTGGACGCCCTGACCTTCGCCGTCAGCGCCGCGTTCCTGGCCCGGCTGAAGCCCCGACGAGCGGCATCCGAGGGGAAGGAGGTCACCGCTGCGGGGACCTTCCTGGAGGAACTGCGCGTCGGATGGGTCCATGTGCGCAGCCGGACGTGGGTGTTGGCCGGCATGGCCGGCATTGCGGTCTACCACGTCGTCGTGCTGCCGTCGGTCTACGTGCTGGGACCGGTCCTCGCCGAGCACGAGTGGGGTGGTGCGGCGGGTTGGTCGGTGGTGGTCGCGGCCTTCGGCATCGGTGCCGTCGTCGGCGACCTGGCCGCCTACCGGCTCAAGCTCTCGCGCCCCATGGCCCTGGGGGCTGCGGCCCTCGCCGTGGCCTCCTGCCAGGCGATCATCATCGGGTCCGGTGCTTCGCTCGCCTTGATCGCGGTCCTCGAAGGAGTCACCGGCGTTGCCGTCTCCCTCTTCTTCGTCCTGTGGGAGACGGCGCTGCAGACGCACGTGCCGGAGCACGCCTTGTCCCGCGTGAGCTCCTACGACCACCTGCTGTCGGCCGGACTGATGCCGGTCGGCCTGGCACTCGCCGGTCCGGTGTCCGAATCCATCGGCGTGCAGACCACCCTGTACGGAATGACGGTCATCGCGGTTCCGGCCGCTCTCGCGCTCCTCTGCGTTCCTGCCGTACGGCGGCTCCCGGCGCATGTCCCGGGTACGGCGAGTGGCAGTGGCCAGGCCACCTCGGAGGTCAGCCTGACGTGAAGCGGCTCGACGGCTGCCGTCGCTCCCCGCCCCGACCGAGGGGGTGTGGTCGCTGCTGAAACGGTCGCTGGAGAATTTCGCCGCCGTCAATCTCGATCACCTCGTCCGCGTCATGAAGCGCAAGCTGAAGAAGATCCAGTACCGCCCGCACCTGCTCGACGGCTGCCTCGCCGAGACCGGCCTGATCATCGAGCCGCCTTGACCACCCCACCCACTATCGCGAGTTCAACCTCAGTACCTGCCGAAACGATCGTGACGGGTACGGTGAGAACCGGACCAGGAAAATGCGATCAAACCCCGCTTAGGGGGCAAGCCTCGTCCCTCAGTGCGCGACGCAATGAGAATCCGCCGGCACGAACGAGAAGCGGTGAGAATCCGACAGGCTCGGTGCGACAGGACAGGCACCGTTGCCACGGATGTCGTGCCCCCCCATGCTCAGTGACAGGTATCGCGCTCAGGCGACAGCCGTATCGTCCAGTCACAACAGCTTTTGAGGTTCGTCGGCCCGGTGCTGCGGTCCGTGGACGGTGGCAGGATGTTCGGCCATGGGAACGAGAGACGGCAGTGACGAGTCATACGTCGTCGGATTGTGCAACCGGATTCTTGGGGAGGTCGGCCTTGCGCAGCACAAGTTCGACTGGCTGCTGGGAGATCCCGGAGCAGGTGGCCGGCGCGTCAAACTGCCGGTCGATGCCTACTGGCCGGGCCATGAGCTCGTGGTGGAGTACCGCGAACTGCAGCACGACCAGTCGATGCCCCATTTCGACAAGCCGGACCGACTGACCGTCAGCGGTGTCCACCGCGGCGAGCAGCGGGCCCTGTACGACGCCCGGCGCGACACGGAGATTCCCCTACACGGGCTCCGCCTGGTCGTCATCCGCCCCGCGGACCTGGATGCGGACGGCCGCGGGCGGCTGCGCCGCAACGAAGACGCCGATCTGGCGGCACTGGCGAAGGTCCTGGCCCGCGACAGTGACGAGGACCGGGTCACCGACACCTTCCGCACCTGGCTCCTGGCCGAACGCTGGACACCGGTCGATCCCACGGACCGGTGGACCGACCTGGAAGCCGTGAGGGGAGAGGAACGGCTGATCTGCGAGGCCAAGGGCCGAACCAGCGCGAAGGGGGTCGACGCCGACATCGCCTATGGCCAACTGTTGCGCCGCATGACGAGCCAGGACCCGCACACGCGCTACGCCCTCGTCGTGCCGTCCTCCTCCATCAAGGCCGCCGTGCGCGTCCCGGTGCACGTCCGACGGCTCCTACGCATCGACGTGTACGAGGTGACGGACGACAACCGGGTGTTCCGACTCACCGACTGAACGGTGTGAGGCGCTGCGTCGCCGTTGGTGTTTTCCTCAGGGGTCGTTGTCCTTTCGATCTTGAAATATGCCCGTCGAACGGGAGTCCAGATCGAGTGGTCGCGGGGTGCTCGGTGCATGTGGACGGGGCCTTCCGAAAAGCTCGTCGGCGTCGAATCACCGAGCGTCGTCAGGAGCCCCTGGTGTCGCAGTGTGTCGTCTCGATGGGTGGGGCCGTCCAGTTTGGTCGCCCTGGAACGAGGTCGCCCGGCGCACCGGTCCGGAAACGCTGTGGGCCGCCGGGTCCGGCAGCGCTGCCGTCCCACGGGACGTGGCAGGTGCGGAGTGTCAGGAGCCGGGGAGCGGCGGCCCCCGCGCCCGCCGACGCGCGGAGCACCGCATCAGCCGGAACCCGGTACGGGCGAGCTACTGGATGCTCCAGCGGTGCGGATGGTCGGGGTCGGTAGGGCAGGCGAAGAGGTTGAGTTCGCCGTATCGGCCCACGATGACCTTGGTGGGGGTGGCGTACCGATGGGTGGGTCGACCTCGGTCTTCCAACGGTTTCCAGCTACCGCTGCCACCGTCCCATTCCGAGCTGTCGATGGTCAGCAGCAGGCGCATCGGTGTCCTGCACTCCTGACAGTCCATGGGGTACGGGTCGGTCTTGTGCCAGGAGGCGTAGCCGCCGACGCGCCAGCCGGGCGGGATGGACAGGTCGTACTGGTAGCCGACCGGATCGGTCGCGTCCTCGCCGGCCGACCGAGCGGCCTGCTCTTCCTGGGCTTCCTCCCAGGCGTCGAGCCGGGTGCACAGTTCCTCGGGCAGAAGGCCGGCGAACGGGTAGCTGACCACCTGTTCCGGGTGCAGCACGCACGGCTCGGGCACGAACCCTTCGGATCCGACGACCAGCGACTGGGGGGCTGCGGCCAGTACTTCCCCGACGTCCCGCGATCGCCGCCAGTGCAGGTGCATCTTCAGGTCATGTCGGCCCGGGCCGTGCGTGTTGAAGGGGCACCAGAACACCTGGAGGAGGTCGCAGCCGTCCGGCCCCGCCGGTAGGTCCGGGACGTCCCGCCGGTACAGCTGCGCCAGACCGATCATCGGCAGCGGATCCGTCTCCGGTGCCTCGGGAAGCTGGTGTTCCCGGGCCACCCCGGCCAGGAGCCCTTGCTCCTCCTCCGTGGGGCCCGGGTCCTGTTCCCGGGCCCGTGCGGCGGCCAGGACCCGCTGGTAGTGATGGATGTCGGCCGGGCTTCCGCCCTGCCCGCGGCCGTGGGCCTCACCGCATACCGGCCACGGCTCGTCCACCGGCCACAGCATCGGACCGCCCACCGAGCTGGCCGACGCCCGCGGGCTGCCCGGCCGCGGGTGGAGCCGTGTCGTCGTGCCCCGGTAGGCGGCCAGTTCCGGGAAGAGCACTTCGACATCGAGCGGGCGCGGGGGCGTGGTCCTCGTCATGGAACCGACCTTAGGCACCCGGCGACTTTCACCATCGAGCACCCCTCCAGCAACGTCGCAGTGCCAGTGCAAGTGCCGTCGTCGGAAGCCGGACTCCGGCACGGCTTCCGGGCCGGTGCGGCACCGCCCCGTCGATGTGCGTGGTTCGGGGCCCGGGCGCCCGGGGCGCGACCGGCCGCGCCGCCGCGGGCGGGGCGGGGGTCAGGGGGAGGCGACGACGACGGCGTAACCACCGGTGCCGAGGAGACGTTCGCCGTCGACGTCCTGGCCCGCGAGGACGAGGCGTTGGACGTGCCCGGTGCTCGCGTCGAACTCGATGTCATCGGCGGGGCCGAGGTCCTCTCCCGCCTCGGTCAGGACGCGTCTGCCGAGCGGGTCGTGGAGCTTGTCCGCCGGGATCGAAGTGTCGTCCTCCGTTTGGACGTCCTCGGCGGAGCGGATCGTGACGGCGTCGGGTCCGCACGCGTGGACGTGGTTCCAGGTCACGAGGGTGCCGGGGCCCTTGGTCTTCACGCGGAGGGCAGTGATGCGGGCGGGCGAGGGGGCGACGATCAGTCCGGTGACGGTGGCGAGCGTCTCTGCGGTGTCCAAGCCGACGACACCGTGGCCCTTGACCTGGCTGAACAGCGGCATCGTCACTCCTCCGGTTCCAGGCGGTTGCGCAGCCCGTGAGCGGCTTCGGCGAATCCGGCCAGGTCTCCGGCGGTGAACTCGCCGGTGGCGTCGGGGACGAGGACCATCTCACCGGAGACGGCGACGGGCTTGAGCACGGGAAGCAGGACCCGTGGGTGGCCGTGCCCGGCGGATTCGACCTCGTAGCCGACCACCGAGGGCCTGCGACCGGTCTCGAGGACGACGTCGACGATCTTGCCGAGGTCCGTGCCGCCTTCGGTCATCGCCCGGGCACCGAGAACGTTGCCGCCGCCGGAGGCCATGAGGCCCTGGGAGGTCCGATCGTCGTCGTCGAGCGCGTTCTCGTCGCGGACCATCACCGCGTCCGGGCCCAGGGCATGCACCCTGTTCCACGACAGGTCCCGCTTGAGCGGGCCGGAGAGCAACCCGCGCCCGCTCAGGGTGAAACAGCGGACACCGCCGCGGGCGGCGTCGAAGACGATGTCCTTGATCTGGGCGATGTCCTCACCCGTGAGGGTCACCACCGGCAACTTCGTGATCTCGCTTGCCCGCACGTACTCGGTCATGGTCTGGTCCTGCCTCCGCCGCGAGGGGGGCGCTTCCCGGCGATGACCCCGCCACTGCGCCGTCGCGCCTGGACCCCGAGCGCGGATGCCGCACACAGTACGACGACCGCCACGGCGATCACGAGCCAGATCCACCACTCCATCTGTGCCGACCTCCCAGGGAACGGCCCCGCGACTTCAAGTATCCGCCCGAACCCCCACCACCGACAGCGGTGCGCCGCGCGACCGTCCGAGGGCCGGAACGCTCGAAGGTTCGCCCGGCGGACCTTAGGGGGCACCCCGGACGACAACCCGCAGCCCGTGCGCCGCCCTCCCGGTCAGGAGATCGGGGGAGAGCCCCTCCTCACTGAGGATCCGCGCGGTCACCAAGATCACCAGGATGGATACCGGCAACCTACCCCGAGACCCGAGGAGCCCCGCATGCGCCCCCCCCCCCACCCCCGCACCCGCCTGGCCGTCGCCATCGCCCTCACGCTCGGTCTGACGGCCGGACCCCTGGCCGCTCCCGCACTCGCCGTAGGCCCCGCCCCCGCTTTACGGACCGGCGCGCCCGCCCCGGGCACCCGGGCGGACGAGGGGAACGTGCCCGCGCTGGAGGCCGCGATCGCCGGACTTCCGGACCGGGACGCCACCGCCGCACTCATCCGCGTCGGCGGCGACGCCACCTGGTGCGGCACCGCCGGCGTGCGGGACGTCCGGACCGGTGCCCCCGCCCTGACCGACGCCCGGTTCCGCGCGGGCTCCGTCACCAAGGTCGTCACCGCATCGCTGGTGGTCCAGCTCGCCGCGGAGGGGCGCATCGACCTGGACGGCACCGTGCAGTCCTATCTTCCCGGTCTGTTGAGCGACGACTTCGCGCCCGTCACGGTCCGCCAGCTGCTCACCTTCACGAGCGGCTTGCAGCCGGGCATCTCCTTCGGCAACACGGTCGAGGAATCACTCAGGTACCGCTACCTGACCCTGACCCCGGAGACGGTCGTCGCCTCAGCCGTCGCGAAGGGCCCGGCACACGCCCCGGGGGCGGAGCAGCACTACTCCAACATCCACTACACGGTGCTCGGCATGCTCGTCGAGAAGGTCACCGGAGACAGCTACGCCCATCAGGCGGAGGCCCGGATCTTCAAGCCGCTCGGCATGCGCCGCACTTCCTTCCCCGAGGGTGCGGACCCGCGCATCCGCGGTCCGCACAACCGCGGTTACGAGGAGGTCGACGGCCGGCTCGTCGACGTCACGGAGTGGAACATGTCGGACCGGTGGGCGGCCGGAGACCTGATCTCGACCACCGCAGACCTGGAGCGGTTGCTGGTGGCGCTGTTCGGCGGCCGGCTCGTCCCCGGGCGCTACCTGGACCAGATGTTCACCGTCCCGGATCTGCCGGGCGCGACGATGGGCATGGGGCTGACGCGGTACGAGGTGAACGGCAAGGAGATCTGGGGCAAGACGGGCGCGCGCCCCGGCTACCACACGGTGGTCGCGGCCACCCGAGACCTGTCGCGAACGCTGGTGTACTCGGTCAACGCCACCGATGCCAAGAGGAAGGGCGCCGAACTCGTCGAACGGTTCGCCATCCCGGCGTTCACCGACTGACGTGCGGCCCCTCCCGTACGGCGTGCCCGACTCCTCGTGAGACGGGAGGGGAGCCGCTAAAGCCGGCGTCCAGGGGACGGCGGAGGGCGAGCCGGCACTCAGCGGTTGGTTCGCCCATCGGACCCGAGCGGACGCCGCTCCGAAAGCCATGCGGACTTTTCCCTTAATTTTCCTAAATGTATACTTAATGATCAAATTGTGACTTCTCTGGAGCATCGATCGACAGCGGAGAACTGAACGTTTCATGCACCATGAAAAGCCCCGACCGCACGGCGGCCTGCTAATGGAAGCGTCGCCCTTCGCCCTCGCCCTCCTGGACGCCGCAATCGGTCCGGACATCTGCTTCGTCCACCTGGCCGCGGTCGTACCCGTGCTTGCCGCCATCCACGGCTCCGTGATCACGGTGCTCCGGATCGGCGCGACCACCGCGGTCCTCAGTGCGATCGCATGTGGCATCAGCGGCGACTGGGGCGCCGCGCACTCCCGCGCGGCCCTCGGCGCCATCGTCCTGGTCACCCTCTGTTCCGCCTGGGCGGCGCGCCGGCGCCTGCGGACCGTGCACCGCCTGTCCGCCGTCGAGACCGTTGCGGAAGCGGCGCAGAACGTGATCCTCCAGGTTCCGCCGCCGCGTGTGGGCCGGGTGAACGCTGCGGCGTCGTACGTGTCCGCCGCCCGTGCGGCGGACATCGGAGGCGACTTCTACGCGGTCGAGCCGATCAGGGGCGGGGTGAGGGCCATCATCGGCGACGTCCAGGGCAAGGGCCTCGAAGCGGTGAGGACGGCGGCGACCGTACTGGCCTCGTTCCGTGAGGCAGCCGCGACGACCGGTGACCTGGAAACCGTCGGGCGTCGGGTGGAGTGCGCGTTGAACCGACGCAGGGAGGGCGAGGAGTTCGTCACCGCCGTCCTGGCCGAACTCCGTGACGACGGAACCCTGCTCACCCTCAACTACGGTCACCCGGCACCGCTGCTGATCCGTCGGGACCGGGCCGGGGAGTTCCTGGAGCCACCCACCCCGGCCCTCCCGCTGGGCATGGGGGCAGTCCTTGGTGAGTCCGCCGCCCCGGCCCTTGGGCGCACCCGCCTCGGTGGTCGCGACCGGATCCTCTTCTACACCGACGGGCTCAGCGAGGCGCGCGACGCCGGAGGAACCTTCTACGCCGTGGAGAACGGCATCGGACTGCTCGCCCACGACGGCCTCGACCACGGCCTCGACCTGCTGCGCGCAAGCCTGCACCAGCATGTGCGCGGGGAGCTGCAGGACGACTCCGCCCTCCTCCTGTTGGAGCTCGCCCCCTTGCCGGGAGCGACACCGGGAGCGACACCGGGAGCGACACCGGGAGCGACACCGGAAGCGACACCGGAATCGAGGCGCCCCGAGGCCGTGCTCCGCTTCCCCGAGGGCCACCCGGACCGGGGAGGCATCCCCGCGGCCGGCCCCTCCCCGCTGCCCGTCTTCATGGAAGGCGGCCCGGACTGCGGAGTGTGTCCGGCCCGGGCCTGCCCGTCGCGCTCTTCCTGAACGGGGAGCCGCACCGTTTCCGTTCGGGTGTCGTCGGCCGGCGCGACACGGGTGCTGACGACCGCCCGTGACGTCCCCTCTTCGCTCTCCTCGGCCTCCCGACGGAGAACGACCGGTCACCATGAGGTGTCGGAGCCTGGAAGGGGGGCTGGTGCCCACCCACCGGTCCGGCGTCGAACGACTGCCCCTCTCGGGGGGAGGGGCGGCCTTCCGCGTGCCCGGCCCTGGAAGTCCTGCGCGGAGGCTGGAGGGACCGCCAGCTCCTGACGGGCGTTCCCGTGGGACAGCGGCAGCATCCCGTATGCGGAGTCGCCCGCTTCCGGGCCACCGGGCACGGTGGTCCTCACGCCCGCGCCACGTCACCTCCCATGCCCCAGGAGGACGGGGCGTTGCGGACCTCCCTCTCCCCGGTGCTTTCCACCGACGGGATCCATTCCGTCGACCTTGACCTCCACCAGGACTTCCGGGGGTGGCCGCGCCCGTTTCGCTGCGCGGTGTGCCCGGGTGAGCGGGCTGTCGTCCTCGACGTACGGCCTCGATGGAACCCTCGTGATCCTCCGCATGAGCGGTGGCCGTGCCGCCCGGCTCCTGCACGCGTGCCAAGGTCCGGTCGAAGGAGTCCCTGCCGGAGACCACCGATACGCCAACGGCAGGCCTTGGTGGCAGACGAGCAGTTGCCCGTCCTCCCCGGACCGTGGGAGCGTCCCCGGTGGAGCGGAGGAGGAGCGAGTGCGGTTGCGGAACGTTTCACCGGACGACGTCGATGCCTATGTGCGCATGCGATGCGATCCGGTCATGATGGCTGATCTGGGCGGGCCTCTCCCCCGGGAGGGGATGGCGGACAAGGTGCGCAGGGACGCCCAGCAGGCGGCAGACGGCCTTGCGTGGTTCAAGATGATCGTTCCTGATGCGACCGAGCCCGACGTGGTGGCCGGGACGGTGACGATCTGGTCCCACGACACCGGCGACGGGCCGATTTCCGAGATCGGTTGGATGGTCCTGCCGGAGTTCCAAGGGCGGGGCCTTGGCAAGCGTGCCGTCCGCGCCCTCCTGCAACAGGCCGGTGACCAGGGACGCTGGGGGCTGGTTCATGCCTTCCCGGCAACGAACAACGCGGCTTCGAACGGGATCTGTCGGTCCGTCGGGTTTCGTCTCCTCTCTCCCGTCGAGGTGACCTTCGCGGGGCGAGTCCTCAGCGCCAACCACTGGGTCATAGACCCGGAGGAGGAACTGCGCTGACGCCGACGATCCCCGGATTCCGTGTGGGCCCGCCCGTCTACCGGCCGGGGCGCTTGCGGATGGTCCACGCCGGTGCCGTCGGGATTCCGCGAGCAACCGGCAGTTCCCCCGGAGCGTCCGGGGAGCCCCAAGCGGCCCGCAGCCACGGGTCGATGACCGCGAAGTCGCCGTCGGCGAGGCCGCGGGACGACGCGATGTGATGGAGGAGGGCCGGGGCAGGGTGGTGAGAGGACACCCAGTCCCGATCGGCGTCGGTGATCTCGTCGTCGACCCAGACGAAGGGACGTCCGTCCGCCCGTGCCACCAGGGTCCGGGTCTTCCAGTGGAGCCCGAACCACCGGTCCTCGTGTTCCTGCGCGTCGGAGGGTTCCGGCCAGTGCACGACCGGCAGGGAGGGCAGGCCGAGCAGCGGTGCGATGTCGGTGTTCGCCGCTCCTTCCCAGGTGGTGGCCCAGACCAACGCGCACGGCAGTGCCGCGAGCCGAGGCCCGAGGCGAGGGTCGAGCCGCATCAGGGCCGAATCCGTCACGGAGCCTGACGGCTCATGCCGTGGGCCGTCGCCGAACGGCAGGAGAGGCCCGTCGACGTCCAGGAACAGCAACGGCTTTTCCCCGCGTCCGCTCATCCCACGGCCTCCTGGTCTCCCGCGACCAGAATGCCACGTTCGAGACGGCCCTTGCCCTCCGGTGCGGTCCGGAGGGCAAGGGCCGTGCGGTACGGGATGTCGGTGAGGGAGGCGGTGCCCAGGACGCCGGTGACGCCGGTGGCGCCAGGGACGCCGGGGGGCCGACCGGGCCGGATGGCCCTTCAGTCGATGGCGCCCTGAGCACGTGGACGATCCCTGCCCCGCGGGTCCTTCCGCCGGGGCCTCACGGCGCGGACGGGGGAGGGGTCAGTCGTGCGGGACGACGGCGACGGGGGCAGCGGAGTGGTGCAGTACCGCGTGGGCGACCGGTCCGACGTGGGCGCCGACCCCGGTCCGCCGCCGCCGGCCCACCACCACCAGGGACGCGTCGTGCGCGGCCTCGACCATCCGCAGCGAAGGGCTGGCGAACTCGGACTCCTCGATGACCTCGACGGAGGGGTACTTCTGCCGCCAGGGCTCCAGGAGTCCGGTCAGGGCGGCCTTCTCCTGTGCGGCGATTTCCTGGTCCAGGGTCGGATCGGCGGCGAACCCGTAGACGTAGTACGGAGACATGCTCCAGGCGCTGACGGCCCGCACCGACGTCTTGCGACGGGCAGCCTCCTCGAAGGCGAACGCGAACGGTGCGTCGTGCGGGGCCTGGGTGTCCACCCCGAGGACCACCGGCCGGAAGGGCGTCTGCGTGGACGGAGCACCGGTGGTGTCCGGCTGGTGCTCGTCGGCCGCCCGCTCCTGCCCCCGCACCAGGACGACCGGTCGGTCGGCGTGCGCGACGACCGACAGTCCGACCGAGCCGACCAGGAAACCGCCGATGGCGCCCAGACCTCGGGAGCCCAGCACCAGCAGCTCCGATTCCCCTGCGGCCCGAGCCAGCACCTCGGCCGCGTCACCGCTGTGCTGTTCGGTCAGGATCTCCACTCCGGGGTAGCGGGAGCGGAGTTCGGCAACGGCCTCCCGCGGGATCTTCTCCGTCCAGTGCCGCTGCGTCTCCGTACCCAGCAGCGGTGCCTGGGCCAGGGGGGCCGGCACCGGCTCCCACACGTGCACCAGTCTCAACGGCAGGCCGTGGAACTCGGCCTGACGGGCCGCCCAGTCGGCGGCGGCCCGGCTCTCCCGGGATCCGTCGAGCCCCACGGTGACGGTGCGGGACATGAAGCCCACCTCCTGTGTGTCCGGTGTCCGGCCCCCTTCCGGGACCGGACACCAGCTTCCCGGGCGCCGAGCGGCTCGGGCAGGGTCTTGAGGCCCTCGTGGGGGTCCGAACGGCCCTACGCACCCGCGCGATGATGGAGGCATGGAGATCGAAGTCCTGGTCGTGCCCGACTGCCCCCACC
Organism: Streptomyces sp. NPDC058872; assembly: GCF_042743065.1. Lineage (NCBI taxonomy): Bacteria > Bacillati > Actinomycetota > Actinomycetes > Kitasatosporales > Streptomycetaceae > Streptomyces > Streptomyces sp. NPDC058872. Next base: position 114,497 of record NZ_JBHYMK010000007.1, on the reverse strand, counting down.
AACAGCTCGCCGAGGAGCGGCTGCGACAGGCCCTGGCCGTCGCCGGCCTGCCCGGCCTGGACTTCACCACGCGGTTGATCACCGGCCAGGACGAGGCCGAGCGCTCCGGGTTCGCCGGTTCCCCGACGATCCTCATCGACGGGCGCGACCCCTTCGCCGAACCCGACGCGGTTCCCTCCCTGTCGTGCCGGATCTATCGCACCTCCCTCGGCCCGGCCGGGGCGCCCAGCGTCGACCAGCTCCGACAGGCCCTCCGGGAAGCCGCCGGCACCACGGCCTGACCGTTCGCCCGCGGCTCCTCCACGACGGCGTCCGCGTGATCGGACGAGGTCGCTCCCCGGGGTTCCTGCCGTGCCCGCCGGATCAGTCGCGGCATCGGGTGAGGAGGCTGCTCACCGCCCGGGCCAGGCGGTCTGCGGCCGCGTCGTCGTACTCCAGGTAGAGGAAGGGTTCGATGAGTTCCACCTCGACGATGCGGGGTTGCCCGGAGTGATCCCGAATCATGTCGATGCGGGCGTGGAGCAGGCTCCCGGCGCCGGGCACGCTGTTCAGGACGTGCCGGGCCGCCGCGAAGTGATCGGGGTCGGGACGGCAGGACCGGGCGGACCAGTCGCTGCCCGGTTCCGGCGCCAGGATTCCGTCGCGCAGAGCCTCGGGCGCCAGGTAGCCGTGCTTGCGGACGGCGTGGCTGAAGGTGCCGCCGAGGTACACCAGGGAGATCTCGCCCGCCCGGTCCACACCGCTGAGATAGGGCTGCACCAGCATGGGTGCGCCGGAGGTGGCGTATGCGCACGCGGCATCGAGATCGGTGGTCCGCAGGACGTGCTGGCCGCCGATTCCGACGGCGGGCTTGACGACGACCTCCCTCCAGTCTCCGGGCAGCTCGACGGGGGTCAGCCGCTCCCCGGGCGTCGTCCACACCGTGGGAACCACCGGGCAGCCCCGTTCGGCCAGGTCTCGCAGATAGTGCTTCCGACTGTTCCAGGCGATCACGGGCGCCGGGTTGGCCAACACGGTGAGGTCCCCGATGTGCTGGACGGTCGTCAGGAACTCGGCGTGGCGGGCCGTGTAGTCCCAGGTGCTGCGCACGATCGCCGACCGGTACCGGCTCCAGTCGACGTTCGGAGCGTCCCAGGGCACGGCCGTCACGCTCAGACCGAGGGCCTCCAACGCTCCGGTGGCGGTCTTGAGTTCGGGGTCGAACCCGTCGAAGGTCACGTACGCCACGTCGATCGAGTCGCCCGGGTCACGCATCGTGGCCCTCCTGTGCGGTGACGGGCGCGAGGGTGACCACGACGACGTCGCGGTGGGCGCGTCCGGGGCGCCGCGGGGTCAAGGGGCTGACGCGGTGCTCCACCAGGGAATCCTCCAGCAGCAGGGTCTCGCCGACCGCCAACGGGCCTTCGTACAGCGGTTCCGACACGGCATCCGGACGCCGGACGGTGGTGATCGCCCCGTCGGTGTTGTGCCGCGCGACGCAGGCGATGAGGACCCAGGCGAAACCGTCCCGGTGGCAGCCCTCCGGGGTGGGCGGTCCCGCGTGACCGTCCGTGGCCACGACCCGGATCTGGTGGCAGCCGAGGGCGAACTCCCCCCCGCGGGACGGTGCCGTGTTCCTGTGCGCGCAGGGCCAGGGCCCGGGCGAACTCCTGGGTGGCCTCGGCCAGCGGGGCGAACGTCCGACTGACGCCCCCGGCGTGGCTGTTGAGGCGCTTGCCCTGGAAGAACGGAACCCCGAGGCTCCAACGCGACCGGTTCGGGGCCAGGACCGTCTGGCCGAAGGCCCGGTACCGGTAGACGTGTTCGCCGGCGAGGTACCGGTGCTCCGGAAGGTCCTCGTGGCTCGCCACCAGACTGCTGGTGACCAGGTCGGGGCAGGCGAGTGTGTGGACGGGCAAGAGTTCTCCTCGTGTCGCATCGCTGCCTTGGGGTCGGGGCAGGGTCGGGTGCCTGCGGCACCCGGCGGGTCACGGGCGCCGGGTGAAGGTCGTTCCGGCTGCGCTGTCGTGTCTTCCCCCCGAGGAACCACCAGCGCACCCGGTGTAGTCGACCTGCCCACACGAGTGGGGTGCGACGAGCCGCTGGCCAGCGGATCACCTGCGTGGCCAACGACGGCGGCCGGGTCTGGTTACGGGGGGCGAGGCACGGTGTGCGCGGGCCGGCGGACTCGTCTGCGGAGGAGCGCAGGGACCGCTCGCCGTTCGACCGACTCCACGGAGTCGACGGCAACTCCGAGCCGGTCTTCGTCCCCACCGCCGACAGGGCGACGGGGACGATGTCGAGAGGTTCCGCTCCGCGAAGTCGGTGCCCCCGCGCGCCCCGTCCTCGTCCGCGGTCCGGAGCCGCTCGTGGTCCCCGGTCGAGGTGCGCTCAGGAGGCCGGTCCGGGCCTCCGGCGGGTCCGTACGTACTCCACCGCCAGGGGGACGGTGGAGGCCACGACCAGGGCGATCAGGATGAGCTCGATGTGGGCGGTGACGAAGGGCACCTGCCCGAGGAAGTGGCCGAGGAGGATCACGCCGGTGCCCCACAGCGCGGCCCCGATCAGGTTGAACCCCACGAAGGTGCGGTAGTGCATGGCGCTGACGCCGGCCACGATCGGGGTGAAGGTGCGCACGACGGGCACGAAGCGGGCCAGGACCAGGGAACGCGGGCCGTGGTCGGCGAAGAACGCGGCTGCTTTGACGACGTTCTGCTGTGTGAAGAAACGGGAGTCCGGGCGCCGGAAGAGGGCGGGGCCGACCTTGCGGCCGAAGAGGTATCCGGCCTGGTCACCCGCTGCGGCTGCGACCACGACGAGCAGACACACCAGCCACAGGGGCTGGGTGAGGTGACGGTGGGAGGCGGTGAGGAGTCCGGCGGTGAACAGCAGGGAGTCGCCGGGCAGGAAGAAGCCGATGAGCAGGCCGGATTCGGCGAAGACGACGGCGAGGATGCCGATCAGGCCGAAGACGGAGATCAGGTGGTCGGGTTCGAGCCACTGCGGGCCGAGGGCGAGGACGGTCATGGTTGCGGGGCTCCTGTCCGGGCGGGGTGTGCGGCGCCTGTCAGGCGCGACGCCTGTCAGGCGTGCAGGGCGCCGATGCCCAGCAGTCCGAGCAGGAGGACGCCGACGGCGATGCGGTAGGTGACGAAGGCGTTGAAGGAGTGCTTTGCGACGAACTTCAGCAGCCAGGAGATCGAGGCGTAGGCGACGACGAAGGAGACCGCGGTGCCGACGACCAGGGGGAGGGCGTCGATGCCGGTGCCGAGGGCGTCCTTGAGTTCGTACAGGCCGGCGCCGGTCAGGGCGGGGATGCCGAGGAAGAAGGAGAGGCGGGTGGCGGCGACGCGTTCCAGGTCGAGGATGAGGCCGGTGGACATGGTGGCGCCGGATCGGGAGAAGCCGGGGAAGAGCAGGGCGAGGATCTGGGAGGAGCCGACCAGCATGGCGTCCTTGAGGGAGGTGTCGTCCTCGCCGCGCTTGTGGCGTCCCCTCTGGTCGGCCGCCCACATCAGGCCGCTGCCCACGATCAGGGAGCCGGCCACCACCCACAGGGAGGCCAGCGGGCCGTCGATCAACGGTTTCGCCGCGAGCCCCACGGCGACGATCGGGAGGGTGGCGTAGATGACCCACCAGGCGAACTTGTAGTCGTGGTGGTAGCGCTCCTCCTTGTTCGCCAGGCCCCTTCCCCAGGCCGAGACGATCCGCACGATGTCCTTGAAGAAGTACACGAGGACCGCCGCGATCGCTCCCACCTGGATCACCGCTGTGAACGCGACGACGGAGGCGTCGTCGACGGGGATGCCCATCAGCCCTTCGGCGATCTTGAGGTGCCCGGTGGAGGAAATCGGCAGGAACTCCGTCACCCCTTCCACGACCCCCAGGAGCACGGCCTGTCCCACACTGATCACACTCATGGACCCTCACCTTCGACGGATGGCGCGGCGGCGGTCTTCCGACGCCACAGGAGAACGAGGAACATCCCCGACGTCCCGACCCAGGAGGCGGTCAGCAGCCAACCCGCCAGGACGTCGGTGGGCCAGTGCATCCCGAGGTAGACGCGGCTGGCGCCGACGGCGACGGCCCACAGCGCGGGCACCACCAGGACCGTTCGCCGGGCCCGGCCCCGCACCGCGCGGTACGCCCCGGCGGTGAGCAGGGCCGCGACGGCGGCGGAGGTCGTGGTGTGCCCCGAGGGCAGGGCGTAGCCGCTCGCCGTCCACGCCCAGTCGGCGGCCGGCGGGCGCGGCCGGGCCAACCAGGACGCCAGCGCGATGCGGGGGACCTGCACCGACACCAGGGCCAGGGCGCCCGCCAGTGCCCCGAGCCACCGGACGCCGGGCCGGGCAAGGGCTCCGGCGAACGCCGCCAGCAGGTAGGCCGGCACTCCGCTGCCGGTCACCGTGACCGCAACCGCCGCCCCGACCGCCCAGGAGGGTCGGTGCCCCACTGCCCAGCCGTGCAGTGCACGGTCCGCTCCGAACGGCGCCCCGTGCGCCGCGACGGTGGCCACCACGAGCGCGCCGAGCAGCGCCGAGCACACCAGCGCCGTCGCGACGGGCAGCCGCCACCGCACGCCGCCGGCACGGGGGGCGGCGGTCTGGGAGCGGGGCATCGGGCATCCTGTCTGGGCAGGCCGCATGACCGGCACGTGCAGGAGCACGGGCTCGGAGCGGGTACGGACGAACACGATAGCTTCTATTCGTGAATAGAAGTTACCGTGGACTGTAGACGACGAAGCGAAGGGCGAGGACCGTGGGCACGCACGAACAGCCGTCGGGCACCACCGGCGGACGCCGGGCGAACGGGGCCCTGGAGAGTGAGATCCTGGCCCTGCTGCACACCGTCGGCCGGGCCCTGACCCCCGGCGAGGTGGCCGAACGGCTCGCGACCGGCCTGGCCCACACCACGGTGGCCACCACGCTGGGGCGCCTGTACACCCGAGGCGTACTGGAGCGCACTCCGCGCGGACGCAGTTACGCCTACGTCCCGGTCACCGACGAGCCCGGACTCACCGCCCGGCAGATGCACCGCGTCATGGAGAGCGGTAGCGACCGTGCCTCGGTCCTCACCCGCTTCGTCGACGAACTGTCCGACAACGACGAGGACCTCCTGCGCCGCCTCCTGGCCGGCGACGAATAGGAGGGCCTCCCCAGAGATGCACCTCGCCGTCTACCTGCCGCTCCTCCTCCCCGTCCTCGCCGCCCTTGGTGCGGGGCCCCTCTCCCGCCGCCTGGAGCCGCGCCTGGCGACCTGGCTGCTGACCGTCTCAGGTCTGACACTGGCCGTCGCCAGCACGTGCGTCCTCGGCCTGCTGGCCTTGGCCGGGCTCGTCCGCGTTCCGCTGGTGGCCGCGCTCAAGGGCTACTCGCCCGAGGCCGTGGCGCGCCAGGACCCCACCGGATGGCCGGCCGCCCTCGCGGGCGCCGTTCTGCTGGCCCTCGCCGTCCTCGCCGCCGTTCGGCTGGCCGCCCGCCGCGCCGGGGCCCTGTGGTCCGCAGCACTGGAGGCCGCCTGCCTGCCCGGTACCGACCCGGTCGTCGTGACCGACGACCCCGGCGCCCAGGCTTACACCATGCCCGGGTTGCCCGGCCGCATCGTCGTCTCCCACGGCATGCTCGACGCCCTCGACCCCGCCGAACACGAGATCCTGCTCGCCCACGAACGGGCCCACCTGGACAACCACCACTACGCCTTCGTCTCCCTCGCGCAAGTGGCCGCCGCCGCCAACCCCCTGCTGCGCCCCCTGGCCACCGCGGTCGCCTACACCGTCGAACGCTGGGCCGACGAGCATGCCGCCCGGCACACCGGCGACCGCCGCGCCGTCGCCGAGACCGTCGCCCGTGCCGCCGTCGCGGCCAAGCGCAGCCGAACCGCCGGCCCCGTTCCCGCCGCAGCCCTCGGCATCCTCGGCCGCCGGAGACCCGGCCCCGGTGTCGTCCCCCGCCGTGTCGCGGCCCTCCTCGCGCCCCCGCCCCAGAACCCACCCCTGCTGCTGGTCGTGTCCGCAGCCTTGCTGGCGGCCACTGCCTTGAGCGCCCTGGAAGCCGCCCGTGACCTCCACCAGTTCCTGGAGCTCGCCCGTACGCGCTGAAGCACCACGCTGCCCGGAGGCGATCCCCCACGGCCGCAGCCCGACGTGCCACGACCCGTCCTCCGCGCGCTCCGGGGAACACCGGCTCCGGTGCTGCGTTCGGAATCCGACCCGCGGATCGCGCTGTTGTCGACTGGGGGGATCGCCCATTCCACGGGGCCCAGTGGCGCGGCCCTCGTTGGGCTGATCGCCCGGCTCGGCCGCACCGACGTGCTCCGGGACCGCCTCGTCCAGGCACGACCGGGGGTGCCCGCCGGCCGCCTGCTGACGTCCGGCAGGTCCGCATCCCCGGGACCGTCAGGACACGACGTCGAGCGGCCGCAGGAAGCGGCGCTCGTACCGCTTGATGCAGCGGGTGTTGCGGGCCAGCGCGAAGGCGTCCTGGCACTCCGGGTCCGTCATGCTGTCCGTGCGGTACTGCTCGTACGCGGCGAGGCTGGGAAACGAGAAGAGGGCGTAGGCGATGTCGCTGTCGCCTTCACTCGGCAGGAAGTAGCCGTGGTGCGTCCCGCCGAACCGGTTGACGAGCCCGACCCAGCGACGGCCGTACTCCTCGAAGTCCTCGAGCTTGTCGGCGTCGATCTCGTACTTCAGATGAATGGTGATCACGCCCCCATCATCCTGCAGGCCTGTTCGGCCCCCCCAGCCGTGTGCCGGAAGCGGATCTCGGACCGTGCCGACGACGCGTCCGCCCCACCCGGAGGACGAGCGCCTCGCGGCCCGACTTCGCCGCGCTGCGCCCCGCAACGAGGGATGCCCCGATTCCGTCCACTTCTTTCCCCTTCTTTCCCCCGGCACGGTGCAGTGCGTTCCCGACGAACCCCGCGCGGAGCGCGATGACGGAGTGCCGCAGCAGCGTGGGAAGGGCCCGCTCGTGCATCCGTGACGTGCTGATCAGCGGGTCCGCCCACCTGCTCGTCCCTGCCGCGGCGGGGGCGGCTTCCGACGGTCGGGGGACCCTCAGCCCGCGGTGATCAGGGCGGGCAGGTAGTGGGTGGCAGGCCGGCCCTCGGGCAGCGGCACGCTGGGGAGGGAGGTGTCCAGGGCGTGGATCATCAGCGGATTGCTGCCGACCGGGCCGCCGGCATTGGCCCGCAGTCGGTAGCGCTCGGTGCGCACCTCGTTCCTGGCCAGGGGAGCACCGTCCTGGTAGAGCGAGGGCACCATCACGTCGTTGGCGATCCGCAGTGTGGCCGGCTGCCAGGCTCCGGTCGTCGGGTTCCGGCGCTCCAGCAGGAAGCCGCCGTCGCCGGTGCCGACCGGCTGCCCGGGTTCGGCGACCATGAACTCCATCTGGAAGCCCAGTCGGATGCGGGAGTACGCCTTGGTGTTGCCGTTGCGCAGCGTGACGGTGAACTCCTGGGCGGCGCCACCCCTGGGCAGGGTCAGCCGGCCACCGCTGGTGCTGACCGTCATCCGCAGGGCGGTCCGCTGGACCGGAGCCGCCGTGCTGGCCTTCGTCTCGGCCACCGGGTGGGGCGTGCTGCTGGTGCGGGTGGCCGAGGGGGACGGGGTGGCCGAGTTCGGCCTGGAGGCGCTGACGGACGGGGCAGCGGAGGTGCTCGGGGTCGAGGAGGGGCCGGCGGGGCTCGGGATCGAGGAGGAGGCACTGACGGTGGTCGCCGGGGACTCCGCCGCGGCACTGGCCGGCGGAGCGTCGCCCCGGGCCGTCGTCCCGCTGTCGCAGGCGGTGGCACCGGTACCGAGCAGGGCGGTGGCGAGCAGGGCGGGCAGCAGCGGGCGCTGGATGCGCATGGTGGAAATCCCCCCGGGGTGGAACGGTCGTACGCGTCCACGACGATAGTCCGGACCGGGCCGACCTCGAAGCGGTGAGCGGTAACGGTTCGGCAGGGACGGGATGCCGCCGGCGGAAATCCGTGAATCGACCCGGTGCCCCGTCGGGCTCGGCCGTCCCTCTGCGGTCCGGACCGTCGGGACCGGGTTCGTCGCCGCCGACGTCGCATCCCGTCGAGGATCAATCGACGGACTTGATCGTTTTCATGGTGAGGTGGGAGGTGAAGCGCAGGACCCCGGGAAGTCCGCTGAGCTTGCCGGTGAGGAAGGCCTCGCAGGCGGCGTGGTCGGCGACGGCGGCTCGGACGAAGTAGTCGGGGCGGCCGTACATGCGGCGGAACTCGATGACCTCCTCGTAGGAGGCGACGATCTTCTCGAACTCTTCGAAGCTCTTGCGGTCGTTGGCGTAGATCTCGACATCGATGAGCACTTCGAGGCCGCGGCCAAGGACGGCCGGGTCGATGACGGCGCGGTAGCCGGTGATGATGCCGGCTTCTTCCAGTCGTCTGACGCGGCGCAGGCACGGTGGCGGGGTGAGACCGACCCGTTTGGCGAGTTCGACGTTGGCCAGACGACCGTCTTCGCTCAGGTGAAACAAAATTTCGCGATCAATGGCATCGAGTGCAGTTTCCTTGCCCATGGCTCGATCGTAGAGCCATGATGCGCAACCATATGAGGGCAGAACTTTTCTAAAATGTCTCCATGCCAATACGTTCTGTTGCTGCGGATCCGGCGCGGCCCGAGGCCGGTCCGGCAGGCCGGGCCCCGTCCGAAGCTCGGGCGGCGTTCCGCGGGTCCCTGCCGGTGGGACTGGGTTTCGTTCCGCTGGGCCTTGCCTTCGGGGTCCTCGCCGCCCAGTCGGGTCTGGCCTGGTGGTGGGCGTCACTGTCGGCCGCGGTCGCCTTCGGCGGCTCGTTCGAGTTCCTGCTGATCGGTCTCGTCGTCGCCACGGCGCCGCTGGCGTCGGTGGCCGCCGCCGCCTTCCTGGTCAACGTGCGGCACGTCTTCTACGCGCTGTCCTTCCCCTTGCACCGCGTGCCCGGCCGGTTCGGCAAGGCGTACAGCACGTTCGCCCTGTGCGACGAGGCGTACGCCCTGGCCTCGGCCGAGCAGGCACGCTCCTGGCCCGGCGCACGCATCGTGTGGACGCAGTTCTGTCTGCACGCCTACTGGGCGGGGAGCGCGACCGTCGGGGCGCTGCTGGGCTCACTCATCCCCGAGGGCGTCACCGGCCTGGACTTCGCCTTGACCGCCCTGTTCACCGTGCTGGCGCTGGACGCGCTGCGTGACCTGCGCGGTGATCTGCCCACTCCGCTGCTCGCTCTGGGCAGTGCCCTCCTGGCCCGGATCGCTTTTCCGGACCGAATGCTGCTGGTCGCCTTCGCACTGTTCACCACTGGTTTGTTGGCCCGGCACCTGATGACCGACAGGAGGGCCAACCGTGCCTGACACCACCCATGCCATCGCTGCCGTCCTCGTCGCCGCCGCGGTCACCTGGGCGCTGCGGGTCCTGCCGTTCGCAGCCCTCGCCCCGCTGCGCTCCAGCGGCACGGTCCAGTACCTGAGCACGCGCATGCCGGCCGGTGTCATGATCATCCTGATCGTCTACTGCCTGCGCGACCTGTCGGTGACCGAGGTGCGTTCCCTGCTCCCGCTCGCAGGGCTGGCCGTCACCGTCGGCCTCCACCTGTGGCGACGCAACGTCCTGCTCAGCATCGCCGTCGGCACCGCCGTCCACGTCCTGCTGACCAGTACCCTCTTCGCCGGCTGAGCCCCCGCCGCACCCCGTCCGGAAGGAATGCGGCCAGCGGGAACCGGCCCCGTGCGCCCGGTCCTGGTCGGTCCGTTTCGTGCCCCGGTGGCCTGGAGCTCCCTTTTCTCCTCGAGCGGCCCGTAGGGCACGTCCCAGGTGGAGGGGCGCTCGTGAGGGTCCAGCACCAGGCGGTCGAACAGGGCCGGGTCGAAGATGATCCCGTACGGACCGCCGTCGCTGGTGTGGGCGTGGACGATGGTCGTGGGCGTACCGGGGCCGATCCGATCGTCGCCGGGGTCACGTTCCCGCGCGATCGGTCCGGGCGTGCAGGGGGTGGTTGCCGCGGCAAGGCGGGCGGTTGGCGTGCGTCAGCCGGAATCTTTCCGTTTCCACGCCTCGATGATTTCGATCGGGATGCGTCCGCGTTCGGGCAGGTCGTATCCATGGGCGTTGGCCCAGCGGCGGATGGCGCGCGTGGCCCATCGAGCGTGTCGTGTGTGATCACCGCGCGCCTCTCGCATGCGTGCGGGCACGTCTCAGGTGGGACGCAGGCCGCGGAGTGCGGTATCGACCAGGGCGTCGGCGTACTCGGGGGTCAGGGGGCCGGTGCGCAGCAGCCAACGGTTCAGGAGGGGGCCCCAGATGCTGTCGATGGCGACGTCGAGGTCGACGTCGGGGGAAAGCTGGCCGGATTCCCGGGCGACCCGCAGACGGCGGCGCTTGATCTCGCGCACGGGCCCGTCGAGGCGCTCCGCGTACAGGGCGGCGAGCTCGGGGTCACCGGCCACTTCGATGGTCAGCGCGCGCATGGGCTCCGAGATGCGGGGGTCCGTGAGCTCGGTGAGCGTCGCACGCAGGACCGCCTTGAGGTCGGCCGCCAGGTCACCGGTGTCCGGGAGGGCGGCCGGTTCCGCCTCTCCTTCCGGTCCTTCGCTCAGCATGAGGAACGCGTCGAAGAGCACGGCACCCTTGCTGGGCCACCAACGGTAGATGGTCTGCTTGCCCACTCCGGCGCGGGCGGCGATGGCCTCGATGCTGAGCCTGCCGTAGCCGAGCTCACCCGCGAGGTCGAAGGCGGCCGTGAGGATCGCCCGGCGGGAGGACTGGCTGCGCCGGGCGGCGTTCGGGACCTTGGAGCGCGGGGTCGTCATGGAGCGACCCTATCAACGGACAGAGACGAGACGATCCGTCTTGCCTGGCGGGGGTGGCCGTGGCATCGTGGCGTCAGCAAAGCGAGACGATTCGTCTCGTCTTATTTGAAGGAGGCCCCATGACCGTCACCGCGCCGTCGGCCACCACTGCCACCACTGCCACCGAGGGCACCGCCACCGACGTGAGCGTGGCGCGCACCTGGCTCGTCACCGGGGCCAGCCGGGGCCTGGGGCGCGCGTTCGCGGAGGCCGCGCTGGCCGCCGGCGACCGGGTCGCGGCCGTGGCCCGGACCACCGGGGCACTCGATGAACTGGCCGAGGCCCATCCCGGCCGGGTCCTGCCGCTGACCGTGGACGTCACCGACCGTGCCGCAGTGATCGCGGCGGTCACCGCTGCCGCCGAGCACTTCGGGCGGCTCGACATCGTGGTCAACAACGCCGGCACCCTGTCGTCGGGCATGGTCGAAGAGTTCACCGAGGCCGAGGCCCGCGCGCAGATGGAGGTCAACTTCTTCGGCGCGCTCTGGGTCAGCCAGGCGGTGATGCCGGTGCTGCGCGCGCAGGGCGGCGGGCATCTCGTGCAGATTTCGAGCATCGGCGGCCTGGCGGGCTTCCCCTCCACCGGCCTCTACAGTGCGAGCAAGTTCGCCCTCGAAGGCATGAGCGAGGCGCTCGCCATGGAGGGGGCCGCGTTCGGCGTCAAGGTCAGCATCGTGCAGCCGGGCGGCTACTGGACCGACCTCTACGCCTCGATGCGCGCGACCACGCCGCTGGCGGCCTACGCCCCGCTCCGGGCCGCATGCGAGAAGCAGTGGGCCGAGGGCTCCGTCGACAGCGAGCCGCGGCTGGCGGCCGAGGCGTTGCTCGCCCTGGTCGACGCCGAGGAGCCGCCGCTGCGACTGCTCCTCGGTAGCATGGTGTACGACCTCGCCTTCGACATGGTGGAGCGCCGCAAGGCGACCTGGGCCGGCTGGGAGCAGATCAGCCGGGCGGCCGAGCGTGCCGTGCCTCCGCCCGCGTAGTCGCACCGGACCCCGGAACGTGCCGCCCTGGTCCGCGAACGGGTCCCACGGCAGTTCCCGCGACCCGCTCCGACGCGTAACGGTACGTCGCTTCCGTGGCGGGTGGCATCCACTTTCCTGGCGCCTGGTCGGCCTCCTGACGGTTTCGCCGTGCGGAGAATGCCGCCAACGAGGTCGTTGCCCCGGTCGTTCGCGGAGGCCTCACGCCGCTGCGCGTTCCGGGTGCCTGCGCCGGTCGGCGGAGGGGCGTCATTCCGAGCACGCGATGTTCGGAGGGCTTCGGCATCGGCGAACCGTAGGCGTGGCGCGCCAAGAGGTGCTGGTGGCAGGGGGGAAGTGTGCGGTCTGAGGAGCATGTGGGGTGGGGGCGGGACTTCCCGGTCCGGTACCTCCTGGTGCGGGACGGCCTGAGCGGTGGGGAGGAGGGCGTGCGGTGGGGTCGGTGCGCGGAGGTCGAGGGCCTCTTCGAGGACCCGCCTCCGCTGCCGCGAGAGGTCCTGACGTTGCGCGGCTGCCCGCGCGAGAGCTTGCTGGTCCAGGCCGTGGCGGACAGCGCCGAACCGGTGCGGCTGCTGGAGGACGACTACGGGGGCAGGAAGCGGCTGCCTTCGAGTCCCCGGTTCGACCTGTGGTTCCCCTCGGTCCGGGGGACGGCCCATCGGGCGGGACGTACCACCTGGACGGGCAGTACGTCACCGACGGGGCCGGCTTGCTCCTGGCGCTCGGCGAAGCCCTGCTCGGCCCTGGTGCCAACTACTGCAGAGACCTGGACTCGGTGCAGGACTGCCTGTGCGGCGGGCCTTCCGTCGCCCCCCGTTCACTCTCGTCTGGCACCACGCCGACAGCGCCCGCCACGCCCTCGCCGGGCACGTCCTGGCCCACCTCGGCGGCCTGTTCTACTTCGAGGAGACCGCGAACCTCCTGCGCAAGGGCGGCGTCACCGTCGTGCTCCAGTGAGGGCAACGGCGGCCGATCCCTGACCACTTGAAGACGACGCCCGACCAGGAGGAAGAACGGAGTGGGGCAACGGCTGGACGGACGAGGCGCCGGCAGCGCCGTCTTCCGGCATCCGGATGGTGCTACGAGCTTCGACGGAGACGGCCCGGTCGGTTGTCATGCGGCGCCGCCCCTGCTCAGCACCGAGCCCGGAGCCGCCCTACGGGCTCCCCGTCGTCCTGCGTGGGGCGGTGAGTTCGGCGGCCGATCCTTCTCGAGTGCGTCGCAGCCCTTCGCAGCGCCCCGTCCTGGGGGCAAGGGCCGCTGCCGTGATGTGGTCAGGCCCCGTCCCCGAGGTCGCGTCCGCTGGAGGGACGGGCGGCGGGCCACGTGGGCCCGAACGGACGCTCCCTCATACGGGTGATGTTGCCGGAGACGGCGGAGAACCGCTCGGCTCCGCGCCGCTGTAGCAAAGGTGCATGAAGCCGATCAACGAGCAGCACGTCGTGGGGCCCGGTCGGGGGGTACTGGACAACACCGGAGGGACGGGGACACCGTGGTGACCGAGCTGGGGGAGCCCGTTGGCGTCAGCGTGCCGATCAGCGTGTCAACTCCCCTTCCCGCCGAACTGTTGTGGGCGGGCACCTTCGAGGACGGGGCGCTACACGGGCCGACCGCGAACCGTCGTACACCGCTTGACCTCGGAGCTGACCATGTCCGCCACAGCTGTCCCGTACGACCGGTCCGCTGTGGAATCATTACTTCCGCCTGGCAGTTTGAGTGAAGGAGACGAGGCTTCCGCATGTTCGACGCCCTGAAGAACCTCAAGGACAAGGCTGAGGATCTCGCCGGGACCCACGGGGACACGATCTCCGGCGCGCTCGACAAGGTCGGCGACTTCGTCGACGACAAGACCGACGGCAAGCACAGCGACAAGATCGACACCGCCGTCGACAAGGCCCAGGAGTACGTCGAAAAGCTCGGCGAGAAGAACACCTGAGGTCACACCCGTCCAACACGGTCCGGGCCGCCGCCTCCAGGCACCCGGACCGCGCGGGGTCTTGGAACCGGCGATCGAAAGGCCGACGACAACGGTCGCCGGCATCACGGACGGAGCGCGGCGGAGCGTGCGCCTTGACCTGTGCAGGTTTCGAAGCCCCGTGCCGTGGTTCGCATGATCCGGGGGTGGCACCGGGCCGGAGGTGCCCGTGGACCGCCGAGAGGAGCAGAGCCACCAGCCCGCTGGGAAGTCCTTCGTCACCCGGATGCCGGAGACGGGCGCTGCGCCGACGGGGCCGGGGCCGGGGCCGCACGACGTGGTCATGGACCGGTCCACAGACGATTCGACTCACACCGACTTCTTCAGCCGCTTGTCCACGGCGAGACCCCCACGGCACCCGGATCGCTTCGAGGACCGGCTCGAACTGCGGTGAATCAACCCGCTGCCCGGCCGTGACCGTGACGGGCAAGGACTTCTGCCCCGGCCCCGCGATCCGTGACGTTCGGGCACGTCACGCAGGGGCGCCGGTCCGGGGCTGCCACCGCATGCCGCCCAGCCGGCCCGTGATCGTGCAGTTCGGTGAGAGTGCCGCTCATGGCGGTTCTCGCGTCGCGGCTATCTGTTTCTGGTCTTGCCCCAGGCTTCGAGGATCGCGACAGGGATGCGGCCGTGGTCGGGAACGTCATGGCCGTTGGCCCGTGCCCACGTGCGGACGTCGCTCGAGTTTGCCGTCATGCCTGCCAGTGGCTGCGGCGCCGTGTCGACCGGTGCGGGTGTCGGGGCGGGTGTGGTGGGGGTGAAGAAGACCCCTTGGGCGAGGAGGTCGTCGGGGAAGAGAGGGACGGTTTCGCGGCCTGGGAGGGCTGCGACGAGGAAGTCCGCGAGGCCACCACCGTAGGTGTACCACCGTGGCCCCCGGGCCTGGTTCGCGGCGATGGTCCACTTCTCCGGGGCGTCGGCGGGTTCGGCAATCCAGAAGAGGTACTCGCCGTTGTCCGTCACGCCCATCGCGAAGAGGTGCCCCGGGTCATGGGGGACCGGGTGGCTGCCGTTGTCGCGGTCGTGTTGGAGCTGAGTGCGGATCGTGGCCGGCATGGGGCCGGTGAGGTTCGTCCACCGGGTTGGCGCATGGGGGTGGTAGAGGTGCAGGAAGTCGCAGAAGCTGCCCGGTCCATAAGCGTCAGCGATCTGCCGGTAGTCCGTCGGCAGTCTCGTGTCGAGTGCTTGCTCGGTCGAGGACCAGTCCGTCGGCGGGGCGGTGGACGGCGGGGGGCAAAGGTCGGTGAGACGGTCGATGCTGTTCATGGGAGCGGTCCTGGCCGGTGGCGGCGTTGCTGGTCGTGGGCTGGGTTGGTGAGGTCCTCCTCATGGGGGAGGTCGCCGTGGTGGTCGTGTGCCTCGAGTGGGAGCCGTGTGGGGGCGGAATCGGGGAGGGCGTCGGTGTACCCAAGCCGGTGCCGCATCACGCGGCAGTTCCCTCCACGCCAGAAAGCCGATCAGGACAACCACCTGAACGAGGCACACGGTCCACACTCCCGCCAAGACGGCGAACAGTGCAGGGAGAAGCAATAGCGTTCCGCACGTGGCAGGGAACAACCCGGCACCTCCATTCCGGGCCAGGAGGCGGGCGATGACCACCAGGGACAGCGAGGGGAGTCCCTCGATTGCGAGGAGGCCTGCAAAGAAACGGGCCCATTCTTCTATGCGTCCCCCTTCCAGGGCCATGAGCGCGCCACAGAAGGTCACCCACACGCCGCAGAAGACCGCTAGGTACCCATGGACGTCCCGCCGGATCAACGCCCCGATCTTCACCGCGCCGCTCACCGGCGCTCCTCTCCGTGGCGTCGCGGGCGGGGCTAGAGTGCCGAAGAACCGCGACGGGTGCACTTTGACATCCTAATTGAACACGTTCAAGCGCGGTGTGCGCCATGGGCGCCTGGATCACCTGGAGCCTCAGTCGGCTTGAAGTCTCGGGGCAAAGGGCTGGTGTGACCGACTCGCGGGGCGGGTTCGGTCCGGGAACCGGGCCGGCGCGGAAGCGGCGATGACGTCAACGGGGCCTGCGGCCACCTCTGCGCCAACCGACTGGAGAGTCACGGAAGGATGGGGTTCGCCCGGCGGAACCCCTTCCTGGAGGGACTGGCGGTCGACTTCCGCGGCTGGCTCGACGCCGGCGAGCAGATGTCTGCCCTCGCGGTCGACGTCCGATGCTTCCTCGCACAGCAGGACGGCGGCCGTGGCTGATCTGCAGCTCGTCCGGAATCCGAACGGACACGGGTGGGCGGACTGCCGTATCGCTGACGGGCACACCGATGCCGAAGTCGCAGCCTCGTACGTCACCAGCACCCCCGAGGATCTCCTGCAGAACGAGGACGGCCGGGCGTAGGTGGGCAGCTGCCGAGTGCACCGGTCAGGCACCCTGCTGCTTCGGTGGCGGTGAGGTTGCGGATCGCGTCGTCGGGGCTGGTCAAGTAGATCGAGTGGTCGGCCCTGCCGGCCGCGGGGTCGCTCGGTGTGGCCGTCTCGGCCACACCGAGCGGGGGAGCGTCGTCAGCGTCCGGTGAACGTGGGCGGGCGCTTCTGGAGGAAGGCCCGCATGCCTTCCTTCTGGTCCTCGGTCGCGAACAGCGCGTGGAAGGAGCGGCGCTCGAACCGGAGCCCGTGGCTGAGCCCCACCTCCAGGGATTGGTCCACCGCTTCGCGGGCGGCACGCACCGCGGCACGGCCGAGACCGGCCACGGTCGCAGCGATGTCGGCGGCCTCTCCCGCGAGGTCGGCCACCGGCACCACCCGGGAGACGAGACCTGCGCGTTCGGCTTCTTCGGCGCTCATCCGACGCCCCGTGAGGATGAGGTCCATGGCCTTGGCCCGGCCCACCAGACGCGTGAGCCGCTGGGTCCCGCCGATGCCGGGCATGACGCCCAGCAGGACTTCGGGCTGCCCGAACACGGCCCGGTCGGATGCGACGACGATGTCGCACATCATCGCCAGTTCGCAGCCGCCCCCCAAGGCGTAGCCGTCGACTGCGGCAACCTTCGGTGTCCGCAGGGCGGCGAAATCCTCCCATCGGGCGAAGTAGTCCTCCTCCGCCATTTCGGGTGCCGATCGATCGGCCATCTCCGCGATGTCCGCGCCCGCGGCGAACACGCCGTCGGATCCGGTGACGACGAAGCAACCGACCTCCGGATCTTCGTCCAACGGGGACAGCGTGCCGAGGAGTTCGTCCAACAGTGCGCCGTTCAGTGCATTGCGAACGGCCGGACGGTGCAGCTGGACGGTGACCACCGCCCGGTCTCGCCGTACGACGATGTGGTGCAGGTTCGATGCGTTCACGGTGTGCTTTCCCTTCATTCGGTCAGGAGTCCCAGATCGCGCCGTAGGCGGGGATGCCCAGGCGTTCCAGACCGTGGACCACCTTCCAGGTCACGCGTTTGTTGGAGATGCAGATCACGGCCTCGGCCCCGGATTCCTGGCGTGCCTGGTGGGCGAGCCGCACCATGTCGGGCTTGCCGTGGACGGAGGTGTCCCAGACGGTGGCGTCCGGCTGTGCGGCGAGGATCTCCTCGACCAGGGCGTCGCCGTAGGTCTCCCGCGGAGATCGTGTGACCCACACCAGACGGGCGGGCACTTCGGCAGCGAGCAGGTGCGGCAGGCACGGACCGATTCCGCTGCCCGTCGCCACGTACACGACCTTGGTGAACAGCGTCTCGATGTTCGCGACTCCGGCCGTGGTGATGCCCTTGACCCAGACCTCTTCCGGGGCGTCGTCGATGAACGACCCGGTCCAGTCACCGGCTCGTGACACGGTCAGCCGAAAACCGCTGCGTCCGGGAGCGGGCACGTTCGCGAACGAATGCCACTCCCACAGCGGACGGCGGCTGATCGCCGTCGACGAGCCCGCGAAAGGGGTGTGCCCGTGGTCGAAATTCACCAACGCCACGTGGGAGGAGGGACGTTCCAGCGACACCGGCACCTTGCGCAGGCGCAGCCACGGCAGGGCGACGCTGAACGTCACGAGCACGAGCAACCAGGTCTGTGGAGCGGTGAGCGCGGAGCGGCCGTCCCCGTGCACGAGGATCAGCGTGTGCCACCAGAACAGCACGAGAGCCGCCCAGCCGCCGAAGCGGTGGGTCCGCTCGAAGAGGTCGTGGAATCGACCGCGTACCGGCGGCAGTGCGGTGACCACCAAGACGCCCAGCAGGACCGCCAGGGCGGAGGAGACGCCCAGCAGCGCCGGGGCCGAGCCCGTCACGACCAACTGGACCAGTAGCGTCATGAACCACGCGGTGCCGCACACCGCACCGCCCACGTGCAGGCCTCCGAAGTGGTAGACCTTGCCGAGCGTCCAGCGCAGTCGCAGCGGCCAGGAGGTGGGGGCTGCGGTGGCCACCCGGAACAGTGCGTTGATGACGTACTGCTGCCGGATCAGGATGGCGAGGGCCATGTTCACCAGTACGGCATCGGCAGAGGTCCGTGGGTCGATCCCGCCGGGCGTGGCGGCTCCGGCGACGACCAGGTTGACCAGGAGGACCAGGGCGATCAGTCGGTTGTAGTGCATCAGGCGCGGATGCTTGAACGCACGGCGCAGCAGTGGCAGCGGATCCGGCAGACCGGCGGCGGACTCCGCGGGGGTCGGGCCGTGTTGCGGGCCGCGTGTCTGCGTGGGCGAGACGGAGGACGTCATGCGGTGCGGCCCTCTTCCGCGAGTCGGCGCAGCGCGGCCTTGTCGACCTTGCCCCGGTCGGTTTGCGGCAGGTGCGACAAGGGGTGTACGGCGGCGGGCATGCAGTAGTAGGGCAAGGCGTCGGCGACGGCCGCGCGGGCCGCCTCCGCGTCCACCAGGGCGGGCGTGACGAAGGAGGTCAGGGTGCGGTCGTCGGTCTTGAGGGTCACGGCCCGTTCGCAGCCGGGCACCGATTCCAGCACGCTGGAGACCGCATCGAGTTCTACCCGGAATCCCCGTACCTTGACCTGGTCGTCGGTGCGTCCCAGGTGTTCCAGCTCGCCCTCGGCCGTCCAGCGTCCGAGGTCGCGGGTGCGGAACATGAGCCGTGGGCCGCCGAGGAACGGATCGGGCGCGTACCGCTCGCTGTTGAGGATCGGGTCGCCGAGGTACCCGGCGGACACGCCGTCACCGCCCGCCCACATCTCGCCGACCTCTCCGGGGGCGCAGAGCCGCCTCTGGGGGTCCAGGACGTAGACGGTGTTGTTGGGCGTGGGCCGCCCGATCGTCAACGACGGGGCAGTGGGGCAGTGCCGTTGGAGGGTGTTCACGATGGTCGTCTCCGTCGGACCGCAGCCGTTGTAGAAGGCGCAGCGACGCGACCACGTGTCGGCCAGTGCACGCGGACACGGCTCGCCGGCCACCGCAACCACGCGCACCCGCGTGCAGCCATCGGGGTCGATCGTCGCGAGCACACTGGGCGTTGCGATGATCACGTCTGCGTCGCGCACCGCCGCTGCGGCATCGCTCCCGCGCACGATCAGGGTGGCCCCGTGGGTGAGGGCTCCGAGGATCTCCCATGCGGCCATGTCGAAGGCGATGTTGAGGATCTGGCCGACCCGCCAGCCGGGCCGGATCCCGAGGTCTCCCGGTGCGGTGAGCAGCAGGTTGCAGACGTTGCGATGGGTGACGGCAACCCCATTGGGGCGGCCGGTCGTTCCGGAGGTGAACAGGACGTAGCAGACGTCATCGGGCTGGACGGGACGCAGCGGCCGGAACCCGGAGGCGTACGGGGTCAGGGGCTCCTCCACCATCCTGTCCACCGCCACCAGACGGGTTCCCGCCGGCACGGGGAGCTTGTCCGCGTAGGTCGACGTCGTCAGCACCACCCTGATCCCGGCGGTGTGCATCACGTGCTCCAACTGCGCGGCGGGGGCCTGTTCCGCGTCCTGCGGCACGTACGCGGCGCCGGTCTTGAGTACGGCGACGACACCGATCAGCAAGGGCAGTGACCGTCGCATGAACAGTCCGACCCGGTCGCCGGGACGCACGCCCTGCTCGACGAGCAGCGCGGCGAGGCGGTTCGCCCGTGCGTCCAGTTCGCCGTAGGTCAGCGTCTGACCTTCGTGTTCGGCGGCCGTCGCGTGGGGTCGGGCTGCGGCGAATTCCTCGATCGGATGGTGGATGCAGGAATGTGACGGCGTCGCGGCGGGCCCCTGGCCGAATTGGTGGAGCATCCACCGTTGGTCCCCCGGCAGATGGGCGAGGGGGGCCGGATCCCACGCGGGCTGCCGGGCACGCAGGTCGGGGAAACGGTGACTGCGGAAAGAGGCATCGACGGTGCGGTGCGCCTGCGACGGCATCGCGGTGTTCAGGAACAGTTGCTCGGTCATCTCAAACTCCCGAAGGGTGGGGCGGTCAGAGAATGCGGCGGGTGGTGACCGTGAGGTCTATACCAAGAGCACCAGTTCGAACACTCCTCGGAAGCCGAGACGGACGCCGCGTCAGACTTTCGTAAGGTCCGTGGCGGACGGCGCGCACGCGACCGGGTCGTTCTCGGCAGTGGCCTCCGAGCCGTTCTCGGCAGTGGCCTCGTGAGCGCCCTCGCGCTCGAAGCCGGCGTGGCCCGGGACGGCAGACCGGCGGCCTTCGGCACCGGGGGCGTCCCCGGTGCCGATGGCCGCCTGACGGTGCCTCACTCGCTGCGCGTGGTGAGGCGACCGGCGGCGTCGAGCCGGGCGAGGCGGTCGTGCTCCCGGTCGGCCCATCGCCGTACCCGGTCGGGATCCAGCGCCGTGCCGTGCCCGACGTGCAGGGCGGTGGGACCGAGGGCGAGCATCTCGCGGAGGCTGGCGAGGTTCTGCCGTGGGTCGTCGTGGAAGGGAGGGTTGGCGGGCCTACCGGGGATGAGGCCCATGAAGGAATTGGCGACGAGGTCACCGGCGACGAGGTCACCGTCGTCAGTGAGGACGGAGATCGATCCGGCGGTGTGGCCGGGGGTGGGCACGATGCGTCCGGCAAGGCCGAAGTCCTCGAGACTCGTCTCGCCACGGACGAGCACGGTGGGCTCGAAGGGTTCGACCCGGATGTGGAGATTGCGACTGCGGGCCATGAGGCGCCCCATGGGGCCGTTGGGCAGGTAGGGTTCGCGTGCCCGGCCGGAGCCGTACGGCCCGAGGTCGGCGATGTGGCCCGCCAGGGGCGCACCGGTGAGCCGGTGGAGTTCGGCGGCGGAGCCGAAGTGGTCGATGTGGCCGTGGGTGATGACGATCAGCGCGACGTCGGTGGGGTCGACGCCGTGGGCGGTGATCCGATCGTAGATCTTCTGGCCACTGCCGGGGGTTCCGGCGTCGACGACGATCGGTCGACGGCCGAGGAGCAGGTAGGCGTTGATGCCGTGCCGTCCCATGACCGGGATCGGGACGACTTTCGTGCGGGACACGATTCTCCTCCGAAGGATGTGGGGTGGTGCCGCCCGTGCGGGCATGGCGGGGTCCGACCGGTGCACGGGCGCGTCCGGCCGGTGGTGCTGACGGTGGGGTCAGAAGCGGCGGCGGTACTCGGCCGGGGTGGTGCCCAGCCGTCGGCGGAAGACCCGGTGCAGCGTCTCCACGGAGCCGAGGCCGCTGGCGGCGGCGACCTCGGGCAGGCTGCGCTCGCCCTCCTCCAGCAGCTGTCGCGCGGCCTCCAGCCGGGTGGCCTCCACGTAGGCGGCCGGTGTCGTGGCGGTGTGCTGGTGGAACAGCCTGGTGAAGTGGCGTGTGCTCAGGTGTGCGCGGGCTGCGAGGGCTTCCAGGGACAGGTCCTCGGTGAGGTGTTCCACGATCCACCGGCGCAGCTCGTCGATGCGGTTGTCCGAGGAGCTCTGGACGGAGAGCGGCACACTGAACTGGCTCTGTCCGCCGGAGCGCTTGACGTACATCACCATCATCCTGGCGGTCGCGAGCGCGAGTTCCTGGCCGTGGTCCTCGGCAACCATGGCCAGCGCCATGTCCATGCCCGAGGTGACGCCGGCGCACGTCCACACCCGCCCGTCCCGGATGAAGATCGGGTCGGGATCGACCCTGACTTCGGGGTGCTCGGCGGCGAGACGTTCTGCGGTGAGCCAGTGGGTCGTGGCGGGCCGGCCGTCGAGCAGTCCGGCGGCGGCCAGTACGTGCGCTCCCGCGCAGACCGATCCGGTCCGCCGCGGCCGGGGTGCCGCGCGGCGCAACCAGTCGGTGACCTCGTGGTCGATCACCGGCTCCACCCGACCGTCGACGATGTCGATCGCCCCCGACACCAGCAGGGTGTCGATCGGGTCCGGCACGTCGTCGAGAGCCAGGTCGGCCATCAGTCGGACACCGCTGGAGGTGGTCACGGGGCCGCCGTCGGCCGTAGCGATCCGTACGAGGTACCCGGGCCGGTCGGCTCCGGCGACCCTGGAGGCCACGGAGAAGACCTCTGCCGGTCCGGTGGCGTCCAGCAGCTCGGTGCCGGGGAAGGCGACGATCACGACGCGGTGCGGTGGGGACATGCCTCGATGATTCCGCCCGGTCGGGAGTGGCTGCAATGACCAGGATCTGTCACATCGGGCCATCGGGGGAGCGTCCCCACGCCCTCCGTCGAGCCCGGGGGCGAGCGGGGTCTCCTCCGTCCAAGCGGAGCAAAGCGCTCAGCGGTCAGCTTCGGAAGCCCTTCGGGGCTTGACGACGGGACGGGCGCTGGGTGGTGGCGGGTGTTCTCGTCGGTACTTCCCTCTTCATGGACAGATGTCCATGTATGCTGGTCAACTGTCCATGATGTCTGAGGGTGGGGAGACCCCGATGGAGACGACCGCGAACGTGCTGGTGGGACTGGTGGGCGCGTTGCACGCCTACTTCCTGGTTCTGGAGATGTTCCTGTGGGAGAAGGGGCCGGGCCGCAAGCTCTCCGGCTTCGACGCGGCCATGGCCCGTGCCACCGCGCCGCTCGCCGCGAACCAGGGCCTCTACAACGGCTTCCTGGCCGCCGGGCTGATCTGGGGACTGATCGCGGAGGATCCGACCGGGTTCCGAGTCCAGGTCTTCTTCCTCGCCTGCGTGCTCATCGCCGGCCTGTACGGCGGGCTCACCACCAACCGGCGGATCCTCATCGCCCAGGCCGCGCCCGGGGCCCTGGCGCTCACCGCCGTCCTGCTCGCCCGGTGACCGCCGTGCCGACAGATCCCCGTACGGCACGGACCCGGGCCACACTGCGCCGCGCGCTGTTGGAGGAGTGCACCCACAGTCCGTTGGCGGAGGTCAGCGTCACCGCCGTGGTGCGCCGGGCGGGAGTCGGCCGCGCCACGTTCTACCTCCACTACGGCGACCTGGAAGCGCTCGCCGTCGACGCGTGCGCCGACATCGTCCGCGAAGCCGTCGAGGCGCTGCACGCCTGGCGCGGCACACCCGATCCGGGGATGCCTCCGCCCGCACTGCTGACCTTCTTCGACGGCCTCGCTTCGCAGGCCGCCCCCTATCGGGAACTGCTGAGTCCGGGCGGCAGCGGTCCCCTCGGCCACGTGCTCCACCGGGACCTGCGCGCCCGCAGTCGCACCGAGCGCGCCCTGGCCGGTGCGCCGGCCCCGGACCTGTTCGCCTCCGCCGTGGCCGCGACCTTCGTCGGGGTCCTCGCCGACTGGCTCCACGGCCTCATCGAGGCGACACCTGCCCAGATCGCGCAATGGGTCTGGCGCCTGCTCGTCCATCTGCACCGCACCCCGCTGCGCTGACCTGCCGCACTGCCGCAACGGCTTCTTCCCGCTGCGGTGCTCACCCGCCAGCGGCACGCTCCTGAACGTCGCGACACGCCCCACGGGTTCTCCTGGCGAGAAGGGACGGAGCGCGCGGTCGTCCTGGCCGCCTCGCCGAGCCGTACCCGAAGGCCCGGGCGGCCCCGTCACGGCGTCCGGCCGGCCCTCGGTGACGTGGTGCTTCCGGCACGCCCGCGCGTTCCAGGGGCGCCGAGCCACGGAGCAGGCCGTGCCGCGCCCCAGAGCATGCGGCCGTGACTCACTGTGCCTCTGGTCACACGATGATTACTTCCCGTAGTTTACTAGGACGTCCTAGTATCTCTTGTAGTAGCAGCTTCCCGTCTGGTCCGGAGGGTCCCCCATGAGTGATCTGCACCGTCCCGTGCACCCCGTGCGTCTGGTCACGGCATCCGCCCTGTTCGACGGTCACGACGCCTCGATCAACATCATGCGGAGGATCTTCCAGTCCCAAGGCGTCGAAGTGATCCACCTCGGTCACAACCGGTCGGTCAGCGAAGTCGTCGACGCGGCGCTCGAAGAGGACGCGCACGGCGTGGCGGTCTCGTCCTACCAGGGCGGGCACGTGGAGTACTTCGAGTACCTGGTGGAATCCCTACGGGCCCGGGGGGCCGACCACGTCCGGGTCGTGGGCGGCGGTGGGGGGGTGATCGTCCCCGAGGAGATCACTCGGCTCAGGGCGAGCGGAGTGACGATCTTCTCTCCGGAGGACGGGCAGCGGATGGGCCTTGCCGGGATGGTCAACTCGGTCGTGGCCGACTGCGACTTCGACCTGTGGGAGACCAAGCCCGCCGAAGTGGCCGCCGTACTGGCCGGCGACCGCTTCGCCGTGGCCCGCGCCATCACCGGTGCCGAACTGGGCGCCCTGCCCGACTCCTTCCTGAGCGAGCTGCGCGCTGCCTCTTCGACGCGGACCGTTCCCGTCCTCGGCATCACCGGAACTGGTGGATCCGGAAAGTCCTCGCTCACCGACGAACTGGTCCGGCGGCTCCGCGTCGACCAGCAGGACAAGCTGCGGGTCGCCGTCATCGCGGTCGACCCCACGCGCCGCCGGGGCGGCGGCGCCCTGCTCGGCGACCGCATCCGCATGAACTCCCTCGACGGCGACCGGATCCTCTTCCGGAGTCTGGCCACCCGAGGCAGCCGAGAGGTGCCCGAGCACCTCGCCGACGTCATCGACGTCGTCAAGGCCGCCGGGTTCGACCTGGTGATCGTCGAGACCCCCGGCATCGGCCAGGGAGACGCGGCCATCGTGCCGTTCGTCGACACCTCGCTCTATGTGATGACGCCCGAGTTCGGCGCCGCTTCCCAGCTCGAGAAGATCGACATGCTCGACTTCGCCGACGTCGTCGCGATCAACAAGTTCGAGCGCCGCGGTGCCCTCGACGCGATGCGGGACGTCGCCCGACAGCTGATCCGCAACCGGGAGGCGTTCGGGAAGCGCCCCGAGGAGATGCCGGTCTACGGCACCTCGGCGGCCACCTTCAACGACGACGGCGTCACCGCGCTCTACCAGCACCTCAAGGCCCTGCTCGCCGAGGAGGGCCTGCGGCTGTCCGAGGGCACTCTGCCCGCGGTCGACCGGCGCCACTCCTCGGGAATCCGGCAGGTCGTGCCCTCCGACCGGGTGCGTTACCTCGCCGAGATCACCGAAACCGTCCGCGCCTATCACTCCGAGACGCTCGTGCTGTCCGAGGCGGCCCGCCGGTTCCAGCGACTGGCCGCCGTCCAGGAGGAGCTCGTCGGGGCCGGCTCCGACGACTCCGGAGTGCAGTCCCTGCTCCAGGGCGCACGCAAGCAACTGCCGCACGACCTGCTCGAGCAGATCGAGGGCTGGCCGGCCGTCGTCGCGTCCTATGCACAGGACGAGCTGGTGGTGAAGGTGCGCGACCGGGAGATCCGGACCAAGCTGATGCGCGAGTCCCTCTCCGGCAACAAGATCCCCCGGGTCGCCCTGCCCCGGTACGCGGACCACGGCGAGCTGGTGCGGTTCTGGCGCGGCGAGAACCTCCCCGGGTACTTCCCCTTCACCGCAGGGGTCTTCCCCTTCAAGCGGGACGGCGAGGACCCCGCGCGCATGTTCGCCGGCGAAGGCGACCCCTTCCGCACCAACCGCCGCTTCCGGCTGCTCTCCGAGGGGCAGCCCGCCACCCGCCTGTCCACCGCCTTCGACTCCGTCACCCTCTACGGCCGCGACCCCGACGAGCGTCCCGACATCTACGGCAAGGTCGGCACCTCCGGAGTCTCGGTCGCCACCCTGGACGACATGAAGGCCCTCTTCGACGGCTTCGACCTGGTCGCGCCGACCACATCGGTCTCCATGACGATCAACGGGCCCGCCCCCACCATCCTGGCCTTCTTCCTCAACACCGCGATCGACCAGCAGATGGACGGATTCCGCACGGCCAACGATCGCGAGCCCGACGCCGAAGAGGCGGCCGAGCTGCGCGCCAAGGCACTCGCCAACGTCCGCGGCACGGTGCAGGCCGACATCCTCAAGGAGGACCAGGGGCAGAACACCTGCCTGTTCTCCACCGAGTTCTCGCTGCGCATGATGGCGGACGTGCAGGAGTGGTTCATCGAGAACCAGGTCCGCAACTTCTACTCCGTGTCCATCTCCGGCTATCACATCGCCGAAGCGGGTGCGAACCCGATCAGCCAGCTCGCCTTCACCCTGGCCAACGGATTCACCTACGTCGAGGCGTACCTCGCCCGCGGCATGCACATCGACGACTTCGCGCCCAACCTCTCGTTCTTCTTCTCCAACGGAATGGACCCGGAGTACTCCGTTCTCGGCCGTGTCGCCCGCCGCGTCTGGGCCGTCGCGATGAAGGAGAAGTACGGCGCCAACGAGCGCTCCCAGAAGCTGAAGTACCACGTCCAGACGTCCGGGCGGTCCCTGCACGCGCAGGAGATGGACTTCAACGACATCCGCACCACGCTGCAGGCCCTGATCGCCATCTACGACAACTGCAACAGCCTGCACACCAACGCCTACGACGAGGCGGTCACCACCCCCACGGAGGAGTCCGTCCGCCGGGCCTTGGCCATCCAGCTCATCATCAACAGGGAGTGGGGCCTCGCGATGAACGAGAACCCCCTCCAGGGCTCCTTCGTCATCGACGAACTCACCGACCTCGTCGAGCAGGCCGTCCTCACCGAGTTCGAGCGGATCAGCGAGCGCGGCGGAGTCCTCGGTGCGATGGAGACCGGCTACCAGCGCGGCCGGATCCAGGACGAGTCGATGCTCTACGAGCAGCGCAAGCACGACGGCACGCTGCCCCTCATCGGCGTCAACACCTTCCGCAACCCGCACGCCGCGGACGCCGAGCCGCCCGTCATCGAGCTGGCGCGCGCCACCCAGGAGGAGAAGCAGTCGCAGCTCGACCGCGTCCACGCCTACCAGACCTCGCACCGGGAGCCCGCCGAAGCGGCCCTGGCAGAGCTCAAGAGCGCGGCCATGGAAGGACGCAACGTCTTCGCCGTCCTCATGGACGCCGCCCGGGTCTGCTCCCTGCAGCAGGTCACCGACGCCTTCTTCGAAGTGGGTGGCCAGTACCGCCGCAACGTCTGACGGGCCAGGAAGGAGGCGAGGGCCGGGCGGCGCCGCGTTCGCCGCTCGGGAGCCGGCGCGGGCCGGGTGGATCGGCACCACGGGGGTCGTGGAGGAGACGCGCGAGCTCGCCGAGGACGGGGGCGAAAGCCCGGTGGGGGGTGCGGTCGATGCGGCCGCTGGAGCCCTGCCGGGCGCGGAAGGGGCCGGTGGGGTGTCGGGGCCGTCAGGCCAGGTAGGCGAAGTGGATGGCGTCGGCGGCTGCGGCTCCGGCGGTGACGGCGGGAACGGCGCCCTGTTCCCAGGTCCGGCCGGTCAGGTCACCCGCGGCGTAGAGGCCGGGAATGCTGGTCTGGCGGCTGTCGTCCACGGTGACGTGGCCGTCGCCCAGGGCGAGGCCGTGCTCCGTGACCAGGCGTTCGACGAGCGGGACCTGGCGCTGGGGCCGGGGCCACAGCAGGGTCTGGCGTTCCAGGAGGGTGCCGTCGGCGAGCTCCACGGTGTGCAGGTCGCCGTCGGTGTGGTGCAGGCGGGTGATCTCGCCCTGGACGAGGTCGCTGCCCTGCTCGCGCAGGCTCCGACGCAGTTCGTCGGCACCGGGCAGCGAGGCCGGTGCGATGGCGAGGGTGTCACCGGTCCAGGCGCGGAAGGCGGTGGCAGTCATGCCGAGGTAGCCGGGTTCGTCGGAGACCAGGGCCCAGGTGCGATCGGCGTTCTCCTCGCCGATGCAGAAGGGGCAGTGGATCACCGTGCGGCCCCAGCACGCGGCGAAGCCCTCCACGCCGTCGGGATGCCGGTCGATGACGCCGGTGGCCAGGATGACGTTCCGGGCCCGGGCGGTGGTCCCGTCGTCCGCGTGCAC
The DNA here is from genome assembly GCF_042743065.1 of Streptomyces sp. NPDC058872. Classification (NCBI taxonomy): domain Bacteria; kingdom Bacillati; phylum Actinomycetota; class Actinomycetes; order Kitasatosporales; family Streptomycetaceae; genus Streptomyces; species Streptomyces sp. NPDC058872. Next base: position 86,637 of record NZ_JBHYMK010000007.1, on the reverse strand, counting down.
GGTGAAGCCGCCGCCGGGCAGCGGGGTGATCTCGCCGACCGTGGCGTCGAGCCGCTGGGCCAGTCCGTAGCGGTCCAGTTCCGCCCAGGCGCGAGTACGCAGTTCCTCGGGGGTGGCGCCCTCCAGGCCGATCAGGCCGTGCACACCGCGGGAGGCGGCATTGCGGGGCGGGGCGGGGGACTCGATGACCAGGGTGCGGCAGCGGTAGCGGGTCAAGGTCAGCGCGGCGGTCAGGCCGGCGGGCCCGCCGCCGATGATCACGGTGTCGTACGGGGCGGTGCGGTCCATGGGATGCCTCCGAAGGGACTTGACGAAAACGAATGACCGGCGGTCATATTACTGACCAACGGTCATTCGCTCGATCCCATTCCCGCTGGAGGAAATGTGACCCACACCACCGGCCGTGCTCGCGGCCCGCAGGACGGCGACCACCCCCATGGCCCCGGGGCCGCCTCGTGCCCGGACTTCGCGTGGGACGACCTCTACACCGGCGACGGCAGCGACACCCCTGGTCCCGACCCCGTGCTCCTGGCCCCCGTCGACGGCCTTTCCCCGGGCAGGGCCCTGGACCTGGGCTGCGGCGCCGGCGGCAACGCCCTCGCGCTCGCCGAACGCGGCTGGCGCGTCACCGGAGTGGACCTCGCCCCCCGCGCCATCGCCTCCACGCGAGCCAGTGCCTGCGCCCGCGGCCTGGACGACCGGGTCGAACTCGCCGTCGCCGACAGTGCCACCTGGCAGCCCGAGACCGCCTACGACTTCGCCCTCAGCTCCTATGCGCTGCCACCCCGCGGCCCTGCCCGCACGGCCACCTTCGCCACCCTCGCGGCGGCCCTCGCCCCGGGCGGGATCCTGGCCCTCGGCGAATGGGACGAGGAAGCCTGCGACGGGGGCGAGCCCGGTGACCTGGCCACCCTCACCGAGCTCACCGAAGCCCTCACCGGCCTCGGTCTGGACATCGTCCGCGCGGAACGACAGGTCGTGCCGAGGATCCAGCACCCCAGCGAGGACCACGCGGTCATCGTCATCGCCCGCGCGCCGCATGACACCCTGGAGTCCGCCCACTGACCGACCACCGGTCAGGCAGCCGCCTGACCACGAAGGAGGGACCGTGCCCGCGGACGAGTCCGCCCCCGCCCAGCCCACCGGCCGCTTCCAGCCCCCGGACGTCCGCCGCCGCCAGATCCTCGACGCCACCGCCGCGCTGCTCCTGGACGATGGCTACGAGGCGCTGACCGTCAGCAAGGTCGCCGCCCGCGCCGGGGTCGCCAAGGGCACGGTCTACCTCTACTTCGACTCCAAGCAGGAGCTCCTGGCCGCCCTCCAGGCCGAGATGTGGGACCGCATGCTCCAGCAGCCCGCCGCCCTCCTGGAGCGGCCCGGCCTGACCTGGACCGAACGCCTCGACGGACTCGTCGCCGCCTGGATCGCAGCCGAGCAGGACCACCACGAGCTCTACCACCGGCTCTTCCACGAATCCGGCGGCGCGGCCGGCGAGGAACCCATGACCGCCGCCCGCGACCTGCTCGTCACCCTCCTCGTGCAGGGCCACGCCGCAGGTGAGTTCGACGTGCCCGAGCCCGAGCTCACCGCCGACTTCCTCACCCATGCCTATACCGGACCCTGCCACCACACCCGGACCGACACCGACGTCACCGTCGCCGTCCAAGCCCTCTTCCGCCGCGTCGTCGCCGCCCGCTCCCCGAGCGACCCAACCGCCTGATCACCTCATCTGGCGGTGTCGGGGAAGCTCACTCCGGTCAGGCGCTCCGAGAGCTCCCACAGCTCGCCCGGGCCATCGGGCCCGATGAACGCGCCGCCCTCCACTCCCGGTTCGGTCGCCGCGTACAACTGCGGGAGCGCGCCCCGCTCGGGGCGCTGCGCGAGCAACGGGTTGCCGATGCGGCCGAAGAACAGCTCGACGAATGGGCCTACGCCCGCCCCTACCGCTCAGAACAAGAACGACGCGACGCCTTCCCCGAATGGCTCCACACCTACAATCACCACCGCGGACACACCGCACTCAAAGGTCAACCACCCGCCAGCCGCGTCCCCCACCTCACCGGGCCATACACCTAGGGCGTGTCCGGATCGACTGGAACATGGTCAGCGTCGACTCGACATCACGCCGTGCCCGTCAGCTTGCGGCCGGAGCCCGCAAGAAGAAGCCACGCGTCCCGAAAAAGGTCGACGCCCCGGCGCCACCGCCTGGTCGGCGGCAAGGCGTACGGCTCACGCCTCAACCGCCGCTGTCCGCGAAGACGCCAGATCAAGCACACCATTCCCGAGCCGAAGGGCCAGTGGGCCAACCGCAAACGGCGCGGCATCAAGGGCGGCCGGCCCACCGGTTTCGACAGTGAGATCCACAAACGCCGCAACGAGGTCGAGCGGACGATCAACCGGCTCAAGAACTCCCGGGCCGTCGCCACTCGCTACGACAAGAGGGCCTACATCTTCCATGGCAGCATCGCGGCCGCGGCGATTCGACTCTGGCTTGGGCTCTGACCGTCAAGGTCAGGGCCCAGCACGGGCGTCATCGCGCCACGCGTGGTTCAGAGTCCGGCGGCAATAAGGATCCCCGCCCCCACGAAGGCGAAGACGCCTCCGATCACTCTGCACGTGGTGACGCTGCCAGGCCATGACCGATAGGCGTAGGACATTGCCTGGAACCGGTCGGCGGCCCCTCGGACGTTAGCGGCCAGGAGCCCCCCGCCCACGAGAGCGACGCCTCCCCACATCAGCTCGAACGCGTGACTATTCACGACGTAAGGATAGCCAGCGTGCCTCGTCGGCAGGATTTCTCACCCTGATCGCCAGGGCACGAGGTGTATTGCCCGGTGAGGCCGGGGGATCTTGGAGTCGTCCGATGCGTCGGCGTGATCGGTGGGCATGCTTGGGGTGTTCCGAAAGCCTATGCAGTTTCCGCGGCGCAGGCAGTCCCGCGGCAGTGGTGGCGATGGTGCGCACACCCGGCGGGTCCGCGTGAACTCGTCGAGTCCGTCCCCGGTCGATCCATGAGAAGGCCGCCTGAACTGGAAGAAGCGGGTCGAGAAGCCTTTGCGGGTATGGACTACGCAGGCAACTGCACTGCTCACCTGAGTGTGTTGACCACATGCGGTACCAACTCGCCCGCCAGGGCCAGGAGGAGGGAGCGGGTGGCGAACAGCCCGGCCTTCTCCCGGGCCTCGTGGGTGCCGGTGCCGAGGTGCGGGGTGGCGACGACGTCGAGTGAGGTCCCCGCCCCCGCCTCTCTGTGAAGGCCTCGTACAGCACTGCTCCGTCCACGATGCCGCCGCGCGCCACCTTGGGACACGCACCCGACGACTTGACCTCCCGGAGCTCTTCGGCTCCGATCAGGCCGAGGGTTTCCGAAGTCCCGGGCAGATGCACGGTGAGGAAGTCGGCGCGGGTGAGCAGCGCGTCCGGGCAGACCGTCTCGACGGCAGTGGGGGAGAGGCGGTCGGCGATGAGGAGCAGGGGCTTGTGCAAGGGGGCGCAGTGCTTGCTCAAGGGGAACGTCCGATCGTGACAGGACGCGGGCCGGCGGACGTTCCGGTGGCAGCCGGCCCGGCGCGGGATCAGCCGGTGGCGGAGCGGCCCCGCCAGCGGGTCAGTACGAGATGGGCCGTGACACCGAACACCAGGCCCCAGAAGGCCGATCCGATGCCGAACAGGGTCATGCCGGAAGCGGTGGCCAGGAAGGTGATCAGCGCCGCCTCCCGGTCCTTCTCCTCCGCGACCGCTCCGTTGAGTCCGCCGGCCAGTGCGCCGAACAGGGCGACACCGGCGATGGCGGCGACCAGTTCTTTCGGCAGACCCGCGAAGAAGACCACGAGGGTCGTACCGAAGGATCCGATGAGGAGGTAGAAGGCACCACAGGCGACACCGGCGACGTAGCGGCGCCTGGGGTCGCGGTGCGATTCCGGCCCGGTGCAGATGGCCGCGGTGATCGCCGCGAGGTTGATGGCGTGGGACCCGAAGGGCGCGAGGGCGGTGGACGCCAAGCCCGTCGAGCCGATCAGCAGCCGGTCCTTGGGCTGGTAGCCGGACGCGGTGAGCACGGCCATTCCGGGGGCGTTCTGCGAGGCCAGGGTCGCCAGGATCATCGGCACCGCGATGCCCATGAGGGAGGAGACGGAGAAGTGCGGCGTCGTCAGCACGGGGCGGGCCAGCTCGATGTGGTCCAGACGGATGTCCAGCTGTGAGGTGGCCGCGCTGCACACCACTCCCACTGCCAGCGCGATCAGCACCGCGTAGCGGGGCAGGAACCGCTTGCCGAGCAGGTAGGAGGCCAGGACCCCGCCCGCGATCCAGGGTGCGGTCTTGAGCGAGGTGAACACACCGGTGCCGAAGGAGAACAGGATGCCTGCGAGCATCGCCGCGACCACGGCGGTCGGCACCTGCCGCATCAGTCGACCGAACACCCCGGTCAGCCCGACCAGGGTGATCACGACGCCGGTGACGAGGAACGCCCCGATGGCCTCCGCGTAGGAGTAGGCGCCCAGGCTGGTGACCAGCAGTGCCGCGCCCGGTGTGGAGAAGGCGGTGATGACCGGCATCCTGGTCCGCAGGCTGAGCACGATGCAGGTCAGGCCGCTGCCGATGGAGACGGCCCATACCCAGGAGCCGGTCCGTGCGGTGTCCAAATGTCCGGCCGAGGCTGCGGCGAGGACGATGACCAGCGGTCCGGAGTACGAGACGACCACGGCCACGAACCCGGCGAGGACCGCGGACAGCGACATGTCGCGCAGCAGTCTGCGCCGGTCTTCTTGGTGGCCGGATCGTTCCGGCGGCCTCCCGGGGCCGGCCTGGGGCGGCGCCGTGGCGGTGGTGCCGGTGCCGCCGACGTCGTGGTTGCCGGCCTCACCGTTGCTGTCGGCGTTGCTGGTGGGAGTGCTCAAGATTCGTCCTTAGGGGCGCGTTCCAGTGCCTGCTCCAGGTCGGCCACGAGATCGGTCGGGTCCTCCAGGCCGCTGGACAGGCGCAGCATGTCCAGCGGAGAGGTGCTGCCCGGTCCCTCAAAGGTGTAGCGGTGTTCGATCAAGCTTTCCACCCCGCCCAAGGACGTTGCACGAATGAACAGTTCGCAGTGCTCGGCCCCGCGCAGGGACCGTTGCCACTCACCGGCGACGTGCAGTTACGGCATCCCGCTGAAGCCACCGGTCGTCTGCCGGGCGGCGATGTGGTGCCTCGGGTCGCCGGGCAGTCCGGGATGGGCGACCCGGCTGACCAGCGGATGTCCGTCGAAGGGCGGAGCCAGTGTCATGGCCGTGGCCGATAGCTGACGCATTCGCGGCCTGGAACGGCCTGGGACTCGTTGGGTGGTCGGCGACGACGTCCCGGAAGAGCTGTCGGATCGGCGGACCGGAAGTGATCGCGTTGCTCCGGGTCTGCTCGGGTTCGGCGCTCGTGTTCATGGCCAGCGCAGCCCTACTGGAGCATCTCGGGCTGATCGCCCGACTCCTGCGTCTACCAGGGGCTGCTGCTGCTCGTCGATGTCGCGTCCCCGGAAGCGCCGCCGGAGGTCGTCGACGGGGTACCGAAGACGGAACCGCCCGAGACGGACCCGGTGGGTACGGAGGCGGGGCCGGCCGTCACCCGGCGGACCGGGGTGCTCGCCGTGGACTGGGTCACCGACCGGGCCGGCGCCTCCCGGATCGCCTCGCGCGGGCGCTCGTCCTCCGTGCCGATCCGCTCCAGGCGCAGCACCAGGTTCCGCTCGTGCTGGACGTGGCCCGGCCAGTCCACGTCCTTGCTGGTGATCGTCTGCGTGCGGACGCCGTCCACCGCCTCCCAGCGGGTCCTGACCGCGCGGATGTTGGGCCGCCACCGGCCCTCGTACAGGTGCTCCACCTCCAGGTGCCAGCTCGGCGCCTCCACGTGCCGGACCGTCCCCACCTCACCGGGGATCTCGATCCGTGCTCCGCGCGCACCGGCCACGGTGACCACCGCGCGCTGCGGCCAGTCGGCGTCCACGCCGATGACGGTGATCCGGCAGGGGCCCTCGTACCAGGCCATGGGTGCTCTCCAGTGTTCTCGGGGACGGGTGGGGAAGAAGAGGACGGGGGAGGGGCGGTGTCAGCCCTGGGGGAAGCTCTGGGCGACGAGCGTCGCGAGCTCGTGGTAGGCGGCCCGGGTCCGGCCCCGCATCGCCTCCGGGTCGACCTCGCCGCCCCCGGCCAGACGGGGGTCGTACGGGACGGTCACCACGGCTCGGCAGCGCTGCCGGAGGCGGGCGGCGGCCTCGTCCATCAGGGCCGTCCGTCCCGAGGGCGACCGCGCGCCGGAGACGACGGTCACCGCCTCCCGTGCCTTCTCCCCGTGGCCGAGGGCGGCCAGCCGGTCGAAGACCAGACCGGCGCCGCTCATGCCGTCCTCGCCCGGTGCGGCTGCGACGACCAGCTGGTCCGACAGGTCCAGGACCGCACACAGGGTGTCGTGCGGCATGCCGGTCCCGGAATCGGTGAGGACCAGCGGGTACTGGCCGGCGAGCACCTCCACGACCTGCCGGTATTCCTGCGCGCCGAAGGCCCGGGGGTCCGTCGGATCCGGGTCGTGCGCCACGACCTCCAGACCACTGGGTGTCTGCGAGGTGAAGGCCCGGATGTCCATGTAGGTACGAAGCCGGGGCAGGGCTCCCACCAGGTCGAGCACGGTGGCATCCGACTGCCGCCGGACACGGCGGCCCAGGGCTCCCGAGTCCGGGCTCGCGTCCACGGCGACCACCCGGTCGGCCCGCTCCCGCGCCAGGATCGCGCCGAGTGCCAGGGCGGTGGTCGTCTTCCCGGCCCCGCCGCTCAGACCGATCACCGCGACGTGGTGGCTGCGCAGCAGCGGGGCCCGGAGGACATCGGCGGCATTGTCCGGCCCTCCGCGCCGCCCGATGCGGAAGAGGGGACGGGACACGCGCCGCACCGGCCGCGTCCCTGCCACGGGCTCGGCGGGGACGACCGGGGCCGGTGCGACTGGTTCCGACACGACTGGTTCCGACGCGGCGGGAGCGGCGGGCCGCTCCGCCGCAGGCGGGTGTTCCCTCAGGGGCTTCGGGACCTTCGCGGGCACGGCTTCCGTCGGTTCGGGCTCTGCCGCTACGGCCTCCGCCGGTACGGGCACGGCCGTCGGTTCGGGTTCTGCCTCCACGGCCTCCTCCGATACGGACGCGGCCGTCTCCGGGGCCTCCGTCGGCGGTGCTTCCGGTGGGGCCTCGTTCCGCCCCGTGCGCCAGTGCTCGGGGCTGTAGTCGGGTGCGTCCGTCCAGTGCTCGGGCGCGTCCATGTCGTTCCTGGCTACGACGGTGACCACCTCGGCCCCCTCTCGTCGGTCGCCCGGAGGAACGGCCCAACGGGCACGGCCGGTTCAGACGGGGCGGAGCGGGCGGTCCGCCGGGGCGAGGCCGTGCCGTTCGAGGACGGGACGCAGCGCCCGCACCGCGTAGAAGTTGCGGGACTTGACGGTGCCCGGCGGGATGCCGAGCACGGCGGCCGCGTCCGTGGTGGACCGGTCGTTGAGGTGCAGCTCCACCAGCACCTCCCGCTGGTGCGGGGGCAGTTCGGCGAGCGCGCCGCCGACGGCGTGCGCGGTCACGATCTCCTCGTACGGGTCGTCGGGGGCCACACGGTCCTCCGGCGTCTCGTCGCCCAACTCCTTCACCCGGGCGGACTGCGCCCGGAATTGGTCGATGGCGATCCGGCGGGCGACGGTGAACAGCCAGGGCCGGCCGTGCTCCGGACCCCGGACCAGTGCCTGGGGGTTCTGCCAAGCGCGCAGGAAGGTCTCCTGAAGCATGTCCTCGGCCCTGCCCCGGTCCCCGCTGGTGAGGCGGAGCAGGGCGCGCAACAGGGCGGAGGCGTGCAGCCGGTGGAGTTCCGCCAGGGTGTCGCGGTCCATGGTGGGGCGGGGTCGCGCCTCCGGATGGACGCCCGTCCCCGACTCCGCGCGGACCGCGTCGTCGGCCCCGTCTTCGTGCGTTACCACCCGGTCGTTCCTCCCTCGCCGCGCGTCGGCGACTCTGGGGCGGCGGCCGGCGGCATCGATCTGCCGACGGCTCCGGGCGCGTCGGACTGTTGGGAACGACCTTGGCAATCCTGGCTAATGCATGACTAATGTTCAGGTGTGATCGAAGGTCGCCCGGTAACGTACCCCTAATTTTCGATGGTGTCCGGTGCAGGCGAGACAGGGACGAGGCGACCCTCGACCGCTCCGTACGCTCCACAGACCACAGACCACAGACCACAGACCACAGACCACAGACCACAGACCACAGACCACGCCCGCGCGTCCGAACGGAACCCCCGACGCACCCCCTAGGCGGACGGGGACGCCTCCGATCCGCTGCTCCTCGTGGCCTGCGGGGCACGGTAGCCACCCGGCCGCCACCCCCGACGGCGGCCCCGCGGCAGTACGGCGGAGGCTGCTGCCACCCCCGTCATCCCCGCCAGAGAACCGGCCGCCACCCACCAGGCGGATCCGGCGGCGGACGGTCCTGGTGCGGGCGGCAGCACCGCTCCGGGGGCCGTCGCCCGGACCGTCGTCCCGCCCCGCTCCTCGGGGAGCACGGCCGTGACGGCGGCGATCGGGTCGACCGATCCGTACCCCCGCGTCCGGTCCGGCACCTGCCCGCCCGGGCCCGTCGTGGTGGCACGGAGCCGGTGAACCAGGGCCTCGGCGGTCAGCTCCGGTCGGCGGTCCAGGACGAGGGCCGCCGTCCCGGCCACCAGCGCGGTCGCGTAACTCGGCCCGGAGGCCGTGAAACTGCCCCGGCCGCCCGGCCCGGGGCCCGTCACCGCCTCGCCGGGGGCCATCAGGTCCACCCGGCCTTCGAGGGCCTGCTCGGACGCCTTGCCGTCGGGGCCGGTCGCCGCCACCGCCACCACCTGTGGGTGGGCCGCGGGGTACGCCGGGCCCTTCGCCCCGTCCGGGGCGGCCGGGGCGATCACGACCGAGCCCTCGGCGACCGCGTACCGCACGGCGCTCCGCAGCGCCGGGCTGTCCGTGCCCGCCACCGCCACCACGGCGATCACCCGGGCGCCGCTGCCGACCGCCGCTCGGATGCCCCGTGCCAGGAGCTCGGGAGTGGTGTTCCCCCGCCGGTCGGTGACCGGCACGTCGAGGATCCGCGTCTCGGGTGCGATCCCCGCGAACCCGGCGTCCGGGGTGCGGGCCGCCGCGATCAGACCGGCCGTGAAGGTGCCGTGCCCGACGCAGTCCGCGGCCGGGCCGCCGGCCGCGAAGAGGCGCGGCGTCCGCTTCAGGCGGCTGCCCAGCAGCCCGGCGGTGTCGTCCACCCCCGATCCCACCACGGCCACCGTCACCCCGGCCCCTTCGGACAGCGGCCACACCGCGTCCGGGCGCAGCAGCGCCTGGGGCCAGGGGAGACCGGTGACCTTCCGGTCCGATGCCCTGCGGCAGGCGTCGCCGGAGAGCCGCTGGGTGACGGCGGGCAGCGAGGCGGGATCGGCGCCCGCCGTGCCGGCATCCGCCCCGGTGTCTGTCCCCCCGCCCGGGCCCGGTACGGCCGCCGCGCTTCCCGGCAGCAGGGCCAGGGTCCCGCACAGCAGGGCCGTCGAGAGGGCCGCCACCCCGCCCCGCCTCACGCGACACCGTCCGGCACCCGGTCCCAGGGCACGTCCTGCGGCAACAGCAGGCTGAGCTCGGCCACGCCCTCGACGTCGAGCCGGCTGAGCCGGCCCGCCTGCCGGGTGATCATCGACTCCAGGACCTGGCGGGCGAACCGGCCGTTGCCGAAGTTCCGGTCACGCGGCACCGCCGCGAACAGCTCGCCCAGCGCCGCCAGCGTCTCCGGCGGGCACACGTACCCCGCCTTGTCGGACAACGCCTCCACGATCCGCACCAGTTCGTCGTCCGTGTAGTGCTCGAAGACGACGGAACGGGAGAAGCGGGACGCCAGGCCCGGGTTGGAGTCCAGGAAGCCCCGCATCTCGTCGGCGTAGCCGGCGACGATCACCACGACCTCGTCGCGGTGGTCCTCCATCAGCTTCATGAGGGTGTCCACCGCCTCCTGCCCGAAGTCGTTGCCCGAACCACCGCGCGGCGTCAGCGTGTACGCCTCGTCGACGAACAGCACGCCGCCGCGCGCCCGGTCGAACGCCTCCTTCGTCAACTGCGCGGTGTGGCCCACGAACCGGCCCACCAGATCCGCCCGCGCCGTCTCCACCAGCTGGCCGCCCGACAGCACGCCCAGCTCGGCGAGCAACTGCCCGTACAGCCGGGCCACCGTCGTCTTGCCGGTGCCGGGCGGCCCCGAGAAGACCACGTGGTGACTGATCGTCGCCGTCGGCAGCCCGGCCTCCTTGCGCCGGTTGACCTGCTTGATCAGATTGACCAGGTCCTCGACCTGCTCCTTCGCGGCGGGCAGGCCGATCATCGCCCGCAGCTCGTCGAGGAGTTCTGTCCGGCGCTCCACCGGCGCGCCGTCCGCCGCGACCGCCGCCGCGGCCTCCACGCCCACGTCCTCCGGCTTGAGCAGTGCCAGATCGGTGTTGCCGATGTCGGCCAGCGCTGCCAGCCGGGACGCCTGGCGGTCCACCATCTCCTCGAACGCCTTGCGCGCCGCACGGCCGTTGCCGAAGTCGGCACCCTTCGCCATCGCCCCGAAGTGCCGGGTCAGCGCGTCGCGGGTGCCGTCGGCGAGCTGGTAGCCGTGTGAGGCGGCGGACATCGCCACGATCGTCGTCAGCTCGTCGTCCGTGTAGTTCCCGAACTCCACCGTACGGCTGAAGCGGGACGCCAGGCCCGGGTTGGAGTCCAGGAAGCCCCGCATCTCCTCCGAGTACCCGGCGACGATCACCACGACCTCGTCGCGGTGGTCCTCCATCAGCTTCACCAGCGTGTCGATGGCCTCCCGGCCGAAGTCCGGCCCGCTGCCCCCGGTCCCCTGTGACAGGGTGTACGCCTCGTCGACGAACAGCACGCCGCCCAGGGCCTGCTGGAACACCTCCGTCGTCTTGATCGCCGTCCCGCCGATCACCGACGCCACCAGGTCCGCCCGCGCCACCTCCACCAGGTGGCCCGACGGCAGCACGTCCAGCTCGGCCAGGATCGAGCCGTACAGCCGGGCCACCGTCGTCTTGCCGGTGCCGGGCGGCCCCGCGAAGATCAGGTGCCGGCTCATGGGCAGCGCGGGCATCCCCGCCAGCTCCCGTCGCCGCGCCAGCTTGTTGAGGTTGACCAGGGTGGCGACCTGCCCCTTCACCCCGTCGAGGCCCACCAGCGCGTTCAGCGCCTCCAGCGGACCGTCCGGGCGGCGCGACGCGGCCGGCGCCGCCTCCCCGCCCCCGCCCCCGCCCGGGAAACCATCCGGGGAACCGGCCGCGTTCCCGGGGCCGTCCTCCCCGCGCGGACCGTCCATCGCCGCGCCCGTCCCGCCGGACGTCGCCGCGGCCTCCCCGTACGCGTCCGGCAGCTCGTTCTCCGTGCTCGTCAGGTTCTCCACCGCGAGCCGCGCCGACGACTTGAGCTGCCGCAGCCCCGAGCCCCCGTTCCCCGACACCGAGCAGTCGTGCACCCGCACCGCCTCCGTCGAGTCCACGCGGATGCCGTCGCCGGTGTTGTCCATCGCCTCGCACCGGCTCAGCGAGGCCCGGCCGCCCTCCGCGACCCGGAAGCCGTACCGCCGGCAGGACCGCACACGAGTGCGCGCCGCCGTCAGCTCCCCTCCGTCCTCCACGAGGACGCCCTCCTGCGGCGAGCCGGACACCTCGCAGTCCCGCAGCGTCGCCACGCCCTCCCGGCCGACCGACACCCCGGCTGCGCCGGTCTCCCGGACCACCGTGGTGCCCACGTACACGTCCCCGCCGTCCGCGATCCGCACCCCGGACTGCCCGGTGGCCGACACCTCCGACGCCTCCAGACGACCCCGGCCGCCCCGGGTCACCTCCACCCCGGCCCCGGCCACGTCCGACACGTCCAGCCGCCGCAGCATCGGGTTGGCGCCCTCCAGGACGCGCACCCCCGCCGCTGCCCCGCCGCGCACCTCCAGCCGGTCGAAGTCCGGTGCGCTGTCACCGGTCAGCTGGACCCCGGCCTCCTTCGCGTCCCGCACCGCGCACCGCTTGAACGAGGGGCCCGAGGACTCCTCCACCCAGATGCCGACGCCCTCGGCCGCGGTCACCTCGCAGTCCTCGAACGCACCGCGCGAACGCCCCGTCACGTGAATGCCGTTGCCCTTCGTCCGGGACACCCGGCAGCGGCTCAGCAACGGGTCCGTGCCCTCGGCGAGCGCGATGCCGTGCACCTTCGTCGAGGACACCGAGCACTCCTCCAGGACCACCCGCTCCGTGGAGCTGACGTACACCCCCAGCAGGCAGTCCCGCACCGAGGCCCGCACCACCCGGGTCGTGCTGTTCTGCTCCAGGGCGATGGCCGGCTTGTCGGTGGCAGAGATCTCGCAGTCCTCGATCAGCCCCCGGCCCTCGCCGTTCGCGCACACTCCGTTGCCCCGGGCGTCGCGCAGCACGCAGTTGCGAAAGGTCGGATTGGCCCGCTCGCCGATCACCACCGCCGACGTGCCCAGGTGCTCCACCACGCAGCCGTCGATCACGCTGGTGCCGGTGGACGTCTCCACGATCCCCGCGCCGCCCGGGTTGGTCACCCGGCAGCCCCGCATCGCCAGCGAACCCTGCTGCCGGGTCAGCACGGCCGTCCAGGCGTTGCCCACCACCTCGCAGTCCTGGAGCGCGGCCTGTCCGCGCGGCACGTCCACGGCGGGCAGCTCGTCGTCCCGGCCCTGGAGCACCAGACCCGTCAGCTGCACCGCCTCCGCCACCACCTGCACCACCGTCCCCCGGGGCGGCACGATCCGCACGGTCCCGTTCGGGTCCTCGGCGGTGATCGTCACCATCTTGGTGATGACCAGGTTCTCCTCGTACCGTCCCGGGCGCACCGAGATCACCGCGCCGCCGCGAGCGGCCTCCAGGGCCGCCCCGATCGTGCGGTAGGGGCCGCCGGGAGACGGGCGGTCGCTCTGCGCCTCGGCGCTCACGGTCAGCACATGGCGCGACATGCGTGGTGGTTCCCTTTCAGGCGGTGTCGGATGTTCTCAGGCCGAGGTGCACTGGACGCGGGCGGCGTCGCCCGCGTGATGCGCGTAGGTCTTCTGTGAACCGGACCAGTTCAAGCCCCGGTCGTGCAGCTTCACCGTCAGCACGCCGCCGGTGATGCGGACGCTGCCCGCGCTCACCCATTGGCCCCGCAGGGACGGCTGGTCGACGTTGAAGGACCGCAGGATCGGGTCGTTTCCCGTGGCTCCCGCGTGCACCGTGTAGTACGCCGGCTTCCCGCCGACCGCCTTGATGTCGCTGTTGTTCGGGATGTGCACCGATACCTGGCAGGTGCCGGAGGCGAAGGAGCCGGTGCGGAAGGTCCAGCGCAGCGCGTTCCCGGCGTCCGAACCCGTTTTCCCGGACATCGGCAGCGAGAAGAAGGAGCCGTTGCAGCCGCCGCCGGAGTAGCCGCCGGAGCCGTACTTCTGCCAGCCCTCCTTGCCGTCCGCATACCAGCCGCTGTACGTGAAACTCGCCCCGGTGCCGCCGCAGTTCGGCCCCAACACCGCCGAGTACTGCTGCTTCGCCGGAGGAGCCTGGGTGGCCGGCTGCTGCGGAGTGTCCGTCGTCTCCCGGGGCATCGCGGGGACCGCGCTGGGCGAACCGCCGCCGGCCGTGGCGGTCGGCTTCGCGCCGCTCCCCCCGCCGGTGGTGGGCGCCCCCGACCCGGTGGGCGCAGGAGCACCCGGCACGCCCGCGCCGACGCCGACCCCTGCGATCCCGGTGGCCAGGGGCACCTTCCCGATGACCGGCGACGCCTTCCCCGGCGTGCCCGTCGCCCCTGGTAGGGCGGCACCCGGCACCGAGGAGCCCTTCTCCGGCGCGTCCGCCCGCGGCACGAAACCGTTCGGAGCGCCGTCGGCCTGGTCGTACCCGGTGGGGTGCGGAGGCACCGGACCCGGACCGGAACCACCACCGCCGAGTTGCGAGAGCAGCAGCGGCACGCCCAATAGGACCACGCCCGAGGTGGCCGCCGCCGCGATCATCGGCTTCGAGAGCCGCCGCGCGGGCCGTGCTCCGGCCCGCGCGATGGGAACGGCGGCGGGGACCTCGACCTGCGGGGCCCCCTCGGAGTCGGCGTCGGTGCCGGCATCGGTGTCGGTTTCGGTGCCGGTTCCGGTGCCGTCTGTCTTCGCCTCGGAGGGGAGGGCCGGGACGGCGCCGGTGGGCGCGGTGGCCTTCTGCTCGGCTTCCGGCTCCGGCTCCGGCTCCGCCTTCGGCTCCGGCGCCACGGCGCCCGTCACCGGCGCGCCGCCGGTCTCCTCCTCGGGCTCCCCGTCCGCCTGCTGCCAGGCGACCGCGGGCAGGCTGATGGCGGCCCCGTTCCGCCCGGCGGCGTTCTCGGCCCGCATCTCGTTGTCGTCCACGGTCATTCCCCTCGGTCGTCGCGAATCCTCCGCGCACGTACGAACGGACCGGCGGCTCCCGGGGGTTCACCGGACCCGGTCAGCCCAGCGGATGGACCTCCGTGCCCTCCGGCGCCGGTGTCAGGACGAAGGCGGCGGCCCGCTCCACGACGTCCCGCCCGAGGGGGCCTGGCGCCGCGTAGCCGGGGTCGCCCAGGTGAGCCAGCAGCTCGGGTTCGGGGGCGAGCGCGTAGTGCTCCAGGTAGTAGGTGACGGTGTCCGTCCACACCCACCGGCCGTCGGTGCGGAAGGTGAGCGGCACTTCCGCGACCCGGGAGGCGTCCAGCACGTCGTCCATCAGGACCGGTGTCGCCAGCACGGGTGTCCCGGCCGCCAGCCGCTCCAGCAGCAGGGCGTGCAGCTCGGGGTCCTCGACCACCGGGTGGTCCGCGGCGAAGCCCGGACCCGTCACCGGGTCCGCGTGGTCGAAGACGGAGGCGAGCCGGAACTCCGGCCGGGGCTCGGGGTCGTTCATGGCGGGTTCCTGTCCTGGGGTTCGGGGTGGGCCGGGGCAGCCCGGCGTTCCGTACGCTCCCGGGGGAACGTACGGAACGCCGGCACCGGTTCAGATCCGCCGCGGACGGGCCGGACCTACCAGTCCATGGTGGGCAGGACGAAGGCGACGCGCTTCGGGGGCCTGGCCGTCTGCGTCGGCTGCGTCGTCTCCGGGGTCGTCTCCGGGGGCGGCGTCGGCTTCGGACCGAAGTCGGCCCGCTGGTTGTTCGGCAGGGTGCCGACCGCGGTGTCGGACAGGAGGCCGATCAGGCCGCCGGGCACCTTGATCTCGACGGTGGTGTTCCGGCTGCCGGTGAGGACCCAGGTGACGTCGAACCTGTAGTAGTGGTGCAGGCCCTTCTTCTTGTCCTGCTCGTCGACCGTCTCGCTCCGGTTGGCGCTGAGGTTGTTCCCGGACTCGCCGCCGATGCTCAGGGGCTGCAGGTTCATGTTCACGGCGAGCTCGGAGGCGCCCGGTTCCCCCGGCTGCCCGAGGCCCGTGGAGTGGAGCCGGAAGTCGGGGGCGACCGAGGCGGACCAGGCGGTCGTGCCCTTCTCCCGCTCGCGTTCCGTCTCCCGCTCCCGGGCGCCCGTCTCCACGTTCGTGTCGAGGGTCTCCGAGGCGATGTGCGTGGTGCCATCGACGAGGAGCCGTACGGTGACCTTCTCGCCACCCGCCACCGGGACCTCGTACCCCTCGCCGAGCAGCTGCCGGATGTTGGCGCGCAGGTTCCGCTCGGTGGTCAGCAGGTCGGTCCGCAGGCCCGCCAGGGTCGTCGGGGCGAGGTCCTCGCGGGTCAGGGCGTCGGTGTCCCCGGCCGCGACGCGGTGCGGCCGGGCGGCGGCGGTGGGCAGCCACTTCGCGACCGCGTCGAGCTTCGGCAGGGACAGGGCCTGGATCTTGGTGGACAGGGCGGCGCCGAGCTGCTCGACGTCCGACGGCACGTCCGAGGGGCCCTGCGGGCGGACCGCGACCGTCGGTTCGGTCCGCTCGGGGGGCGTCGGGGCGGTCTCCCCGGTCAGGTGGTCGGGGACCAGCAGCTCGGCCTCCTTGCCGGTGATCCTCTCCTTCCGCCGCGGCGCGTGGCCGGACGGGAAGAACCGGTCCCACTGCTCGCCCCACCGCTCGGCGAACCAGCGTTCGGTCCGGCCGTCCGTGGCCCAGTCGACGAGCTTCGCGGGGGCCTTGAGCGCGTTTCCCGCCAGCTGGGTCAGCCGGTGGGGTTCGGAGGCGTCGAAGACCTCCACGTCGTAGGCGACCGGATGGGTGAACCGCCGGGCCGTACCGGTGACCTCCACGGTGTGCTGGTCGCGTTCCGAGGAGGTGTCGGTCCGGGTCGAGCCGGTGGTCCTCTCCAGGCCGCCGCCGGCCCTGCCCCCGCCGACGGCCTTGCCCGCCGCGTCGAGCCCCTTCACGGTGAGGGACCCCTGCAGGCTCGTCTTGTGCGACGCTCCGGTGGCCTTCGCGACCGACGCCGTGGTGGTGTCGCTGGTGGCGAGGGTGGCGTTGTCGCGGGAGCCGCTGTAGACCGGGTCGCCGAGGGCGGCCCTGACCCGGATGCCGATCAGCCGGGTGCCGCCGGTCGCCTGCCGCAGCTTGACCAGCTGGCGTACCGAGGTGGTGCTGAGCGCGGTGAAGTCGGCGCGCAGCGATTCCGAGGAGAAGACCGAACTCAGGCCCCGGGACAGGTCGGTGGGGATGCTGCCGTCGACGTCCGCCGGCATGTCCGGCAGCGTGGAGAGCAGCCTCCTGACGGTGGGCAGCACGTCCTGTGCGTCGAGCTTCCCCACGTGCGCGACGGCCTTCGCCAGATCGGCGTCGAGGTACGCGCGGCTCTCCGAGGCGGAGGGCGGGGAGGCGGGGGGAAGGCCGCCGAGGCCCAGAGCACGGGCCTCGGGTTCGGGCACGGACAGCTCCAGGCCGCCGTTCGCCCGCACGTACCGCGTCGTCGTGGTGTGGTTCGACGGGCCGGTCGTGAGGCGGTCCGCGGGCTTCCAGGCGTGGTGGGTGATCTCGTAGTGGGCGTCGGCGCGGTAGCGGTGGGTGGCGCCCTTGTGCGTCAGGGTCGAGGACAGGGTGTTGGCCGCGGCCACCGTCCGCACCGTGGTGCTCGTCCGGCTGTGGTCCAGGGTCGCGGCCCCGGCGACCGAGACGCCCTCGTCGTTGAGGCCGGCGAAGCCGCCGAGGCCGCCACCGGCGCCGATGTTGTGCGAACGGGTCGTGGCCTTGCTGGACTTGGTGCCGGTCTCCGCCACGTATCCCAGATGGGTGCTGCCGCCGCTCCCCTCGTGCCGGAGCGGGCCCGGGCGCAGCCGGACCACGAGGGCCTGCGAGAGGCCTGACGGGGCGTCCGGCAGCGGGAACACCGCGCCGTCCGCCCCGATGAGCTGCTCGAACTGGGACTGGAGGAAGGTCGGGGTGAAGACCTTCTCGATCTCCTCGGTGAGGTCGTGGCGCAGGGCGCCGACGGCGTCCCCGGAGTGCTGTGCGAACCTGCCCGCCAGGCCTGGGGACGGGTTCTCGCCGTTGTTCCCGGTGACCATCCGGGCGGTGACGAGGGTGAGGTCGGCGGTGCCGAGGAACTCGGGGTGGATGGTCCCGGTGCCTTGCCGGAGGGCCGTGAGGACCTGCCGCTCGGGGTCGTTCTCCCCCGCGGCCTCCCAAGCGGTGCCGTCCTCCTCGTGGTCCCGCACGGTGCCGAAGCCGGGGGAGCGGGAGGCGCCGGGGGCCGCCAGGTGGTCGTCGCCGACGCGGACCTTCGCGGACACGTCGGGGCCCTCGACGGTCAGGGCGGCGCCGGAGAGCATGCTGCCCCCGCCCTCGTGGACCGTCGCCGTCAGGTGGTGGACGACCTCGTAGGAGAAGACGGTGTGGCCGCCGCTGGTCTCCTGCTCGCGGGAGGTCTTGACGGTGGCGGCCACCGACTCCTTGATGTGGGAGAACGTGACGCCGCCGCTGATCTTGACGGAGGGCATCTCGACCCGGTGGGTCTCCGCACGCTCGAACCGCGGCGTGAAGCCGAGGGAGAGCGAGCCGCCGTACTGGTCGCCGACGCCGACGGCCTGGTTGGTGTTGCGGGTCACCGCGCGGGTCGTCGACAGGCCGTCCTCGGTGGACTTGCCCCACAGGTCCAGGAGCTCGCTGCGCAGGTGCAGCCGGATCTCCCGGCCGCCGACGCGCAGGACGAGGGGGACGCCCGAGCCGAGGAGGTCGGCGAAGCGGGCCCGCAGGGCGGGCGTGCCGAAGGACGCCTCCAGCTCCCGGTGGAACTGAGCGTACTGCTCCTCGTCCAGCCCGCCCTTCAGGCCGTTCTGCTCCAGGTGGCTGTCGAGCCAGTTCCGTGCGGCCCGCAGCACCTTGTCCCCGCCGGGGAGTTCGGCGGCCACTCCGGCGCCGAGGCCGGTGCGCGAGGCGAGGACGGCCGGCTCCTGCGGGTCCTCGGCGAAGTCCCGCCGGCGGACGGGGCCGGTGACGGTGCCGTCCGCCGCCACCTCGACCAGGTAGCCGCTCGGCCGCCCGTTCCGGACGGCCCGGGGGGTGTCGTCGTCCTGGAGGACGGTCAGCCCGAGGCCGTCCGGGCGATCGGCGCCGAGGGCGTCGGCGAGGCCGGCGGCGTGCGCGTATCCCGGATGGATCCGTACCGCGACCGGCTGGTCGAGGGAGCGGAGGCCGCGCAGCTCGGTGACCACCGCCTCGACGTCCCGGGGGCGCACCGGCGGCGTCGGTGCCGTCTCGTCGGGGCGGGCCGCGTGCTCGATCGGGTGGTGCACGGTGCCGAGCACGGTCGGCGTCCCGTCCGGGCCGGGGCGGACCCGCAGCCGCGGGATGCCGGCGGGGCCGGGCGGGACGAGGACCGACGGGCCGTCCGCGGCGGTCCGCACGTCGAAGGCGAGCTGGGGGTGGGCGGCGTGGAGTGCGGCGAGCCGGTCCGCGTGGTTCTCCGCCGTCAGATCGCCGAACACCTCGGCGAAGGTGGAGGCGCGCAGCCGCTGCACACCGGTGATCTGCCCGAGGGCGTCCACCTCGTAGCGGAAGGCCGGACCGGAGGCGCCCGGAGGGACCGGCGTGTGGAGCTGGTTCCGGCCGACCGGCTTCACCCGCGGGTTGCCGTCCAGTTCCGCCCAGGCGGCGCCGGCCGGGAGCCGGCCTTCGGCCGCCGCGATCTCGATCGGGTGCCGCCGGGATGCCTTCAGCAGCCCGGCCGGGCCGGTCACCGGCGTCTTGGGGAACGGCGGCGCCGTGGTGTGGTCGAGGAGGGTGGACGGCTCCTTGTGGGCCAGTCGCAGCGCGGCGAGCACGGCCGCTCCCGCGACCTGGAAGCGCGAGGGGTACGGGGTCACCTCGGAGGTGTCCCGGACCGGCTGCTCCTTCGCCGGGGTCCGCTCCGTCTCCGGGCCGAGCAGCAGGGCCTCGAACTCGGCGGACCGGGAAGCGGGCACGCCCACGGCCAGCTCCACCGTCGAGGTGAACGTCAGCGGCGGGCGCTTGGACGTCGAGAGGAACTCCACGTGGAACCGCGCGGTGGCCTGGTACTCGGCCTGGACCTCCTCCTTGTGCTTGATCTTCACCTTGCTCTTGTCGGAGCCGCCGACGTCGAAGTTGTGCGCGCGGGACGCGCTGAAGCCCAGTTCTCCGTTCGGGGCGAAGGCCAGCTTCGAGGTGCTCATCGGCACGGACGCGCCGAACGTGATGCCCGTCTTGTCGGCGTGCTTGCCGCTCGACTTCACGCCGAACGTGCCGGAGAAGTCCTCCCGCACCCGCAGCGCGCCCGCCGTGTCGCCCTTGTGCCGCAGGCCGGTCAGCGTGGCGCCGACGACGAAGTGGCCGCCGAGTGACTTCGTCAGCCCGCCGCCGCTGAACGCCCGGGAGGCCAGGCTCCCGGTGCTCCACCACTGGTTGCCGTCCTTGAGCGACTTCTCGTTGAAGAAGCCGTCGGCGACGTCGGCGACGAAGCGGGAGACGGAGTCCGGGGCGAACCCGGCCTTCCGCAGGGTGGCGGCGAGGTCGACCAGGAGCGGTCCCGGCGTGACCGCGTTGACCGTGGACAGCACGGTCTTCAGCGCCTCGGGCCGGACGACCTCCCAATCGTCCTTCGGCGTGTCGGAGGTGACGTCCGCTGGGAAGGCGAACCGCAGCCGCACCGGGAGGGACGCCTCCGCCGTGCGGGCGTCGCCGTTCTTCTCGACGACGTGCACCCGGAGGGCCACGCCGCCGGTGAACTCGTTCATCTCCTTGAGCACGGTCCGTCCGGCGGCCTGGGTCTCCGCCGTGGCGGTGCGGGCCGAGCCGTACGTACCGCCGGCCTGGATCTTGACGGTTGGGGTCACTCCGGTCGGGGCTCCCAGGCCCGCCAGCTTCGTCACGGCGTCCAGGCCGCCGGAGAACCCGAGGTTGCCGCCGGAGGACCGGACGTGGCCGGCGACGGGCTGGTTGCGCGAGGCGTACGGGCGCAGATGGTCCTTCGACTGGGCGGCATGGTGGACGAGGCCGCTCGGCCCGGCGGTCACGACCACGACCTTGTCGCCGAGGGGGAAGGACGCACCCCTGCGCAGGAACCCGTCCCAGTCGGCGGTCGTGTTCCCGCCGAGCAGCGGGGCCAGCTTCCGCGCGATCCGGCCGACCGCCTCCCGCCCGCCCAGGCTCTCCGCCTGCGGCCCCAGGGCGTTCTCCAGGTCCGTCCGGTTCGGGGCCTGCCCGGTCACGGTCGTGACCCGCCCGTCGCCGAGAGCCTGCCGGGCGGTGTACCAGGGGGCCTTCGGGGGCGGGGAGCCCTCCGAGGAGGAGGAGGCGGTGGCGAGGGCGTCGGCCGTGCTTTCGGCCGTGCTTTCGGGCGTGAGGGGGGAGCCGTCGGCGGTAGGGCGCGGGGCGGCGAGGAGCCCGGCGACGACGCGTTCGGCGAGGGTGCGGCGCCGGGCTTCGTCGCGGCGTCGGGCCGCGGCTTCTGCGTCGGCCCGGCGCTGGGCGTCGGTACGACGGTCGGTGCCGGTGCGGCGCCGGGTTTCGTCGCGGCGCTGGGCGTCGGCGCGGCGTCGGGCCTCGGCTTCTGCGTCGTCGCGGCGTCGGGCCTCGGCTTCTGCGTCGGCGCGGCGTCGGGCCGCGGCGCTGCTCTCCGGCTGACCGTCGTCGGCGTGCGAGACCGGGCCGAACGGCACGGCGCGGGAGGAGTCCTCGCCCACGGGGCCGTCGTCGACGAGGTAGCCCTCCGGCGCCGGAGTCGTCACCGGCACGTCGTCGGGGGGGAGCGCGGCGTCGGGCAGGACGCCGTTCGGCGGCATGTGGGCGCCGAGGAGGGTGGCCTCGACCGCGCCGTCCCCGTTCCCGTCCGCCGGCAGGGACAGCTTGACCCAGTGGTCGGGGACCAGCCGTGGCTTGCCGTCGGCACCCCAGGCGACCTTCTGGGCCACGACCGTGTGCCCGGTGCCCGAGGGGTCGGTACCGGTCACCGAAGGGACGAACCACAGCGTGGACCGGGGGGCGTACGCGGTGAGCGGCAGATCGGGCCGCAGCTTCCGCAGCTCCCGCAGTGTGTCGGCGGCGTAGGAGTGCTCCACGTCCCCGCCCAGCCCGCAGGCGGCGAACCGCAGCGGCTTCGCGGTGTCCCACACCCCGTCGTCGGCGAGCCGGGAGAGCACGACGGCCAGCTCGCCGGGCGTGACCCGCCGCCCGCGCCAGACGGGCGCCCCGTCGTTCCCCGTGATGTGACCGGCGAGCGTGAAGAACCGGTCGTCCCGGGGGAAGCGCCCGACGACACCGCCGATCCGTTCCGCCTCGGCGTCGCCGGCGTCGGGGTTCACGAGGTGGTGGGTGTTGTTGTCCTGATGGGAGCGGACGAGGGCCTCGACGAGTTCACCGATCCGCTCCTCGGGAGCCCGCTCGTCCGAAGCCCGCTCGTCCGAAGCCCGCTCGTCGGACGTCCGGACGGTGGTGGGGGCGGAGGACCGGTCGTTCCCGAACTCGATGAAGAGGTCTCCCGCATCCTCCTGGTCCAGCAGGTTGGTGGCCTTCTTCTCCTTCTTCGGAGCGGGTGCCTCGGAGTCGCCCTTCTTCGCGTTCTTCTCGTCGCCGAGGTACTTCGCCTCCTGGCGCATCCGCTCCCCACCGACGCGCTGGTAGTGCTCCCGGAACTTCTCCTCGCTCTCGAACATGGTTGCGAGCTCGTGGTACATGCCCTCGTAGTCCCTGTGGGGGGAGAAGCCCTCCGGTTCGTCGAACATGGTCGCGACGCCGTAGTGCTTCTCCAGGTCGGCGAAGACGAACCGCAGCAAGGACTTCCCCCGCACCGGAGACGTCTCGGTCGTCTTGGGGCCGGTCCCGTAGGGGTTGTCCGGGTTCAGCACCAGCTTCTGCTTCTCCGGCACGCGGGCGAAGAGCTCGCTGAAGGTCTCCTTGCCGGGCTTCACCACGTCGAGCTCGGCGGCCGAGAGCCTGAAGGAGGGCTCGGGAGTGAGCTTCGGCAGGGGGGCGAGCCCCTGCTCCTTGCGTCTCGCGTTCTCCTCGGCCCGCTTCCGGGTGATCCTGGCGTTCTCCGCGGCCCGTGCCCTCTCCTCCGGGGTGGCCTGCGGTTCCTTGTAGCTGACGTACGTGCTGTAGGTCGTGTAAGAGGAGAAGTCCGCCTGGTAGTACTGGTGGAACTCGTGGAACAGTCGGCGGATGTCCTCGGTGTCCTCCGTGGTCAGCTCGGCCAGGCGGCGCACGTCGCCGTCGGACGTCACCAGGTCCCGCCCCCGCAGCCTCATGTACGACTCCACGATCCAGTGGAAGGTCACGTCGCGGTTGAGCCTGCCGGCTTCGGCCTTGGCCTCGTCGTCGGAGCCCTTCGGCCGGAGGAAGTGGTGCTTGTCCCGGTAGTAGAAGCCGAAGGGGTCGGAGTCCACCATCATGACGGCCGCCCGGTACGCGAACCTGTGGGCCGGGGTCTCGCCGATGTCGCCCCACAGGTGGCGGTACCGGTTCATGACTTTGACGGCCCCCCGGTGCTCGGCCTCGTGGTCGTGGAGCTCCGCCTTCTTGGCCCTGGACTTCCCTTCGCCCCCGTACATCAGCTTCGAGTTGGCCTTCTCGACGTCGTGGAAGAGGATCGCCTTGACGACCGCGTCCACGGGCACCAGCCGGTCCGCGTCGTCCCGGTCGCGGTGGGCGAGCTTGAGGTACTGGCCCAGGACCATCTGGGCGTGCTGGAAGAAGGTGTACCCCTCGCTCGTGGCGCAGATCTCCTTGTAGAGGAGGCCGAGTTCGGGATAGTCCCGGACCAGGCGGTCGATCACCTGGTGCGGGGGGACGCCCCGCTGCCAGAGTTCGGTGAGTTCCTTGCCCACCTGGCGCTGGAGGTGGACCTCTTCCGGCCGCAGCCGCCGCATGTCGTCGAAGTCGTGGACGACCGGCGAGTCGGTGACGTTGAGGTCGGCCTTGACCTCCTGGCTCTGGAGGGAGAGGACGAGCCCGATCTCGGCGTGGGAGGCCCAGGGCAGGACCGTGTTCTTCATGAACCCCTCCACGACGTCACGGGCGTGGAGGTCGGCGGGGGACTTCAGGTCCCGGTCGGGCGTGTTGAGGAAGTCGAGCGAGACCGGCCGGCCCTGCTGGTCCGTCAGGTACTGCGGGTAGTCGCCCAAGAACTTCTTGAGGCCGTCGAGCCGCTTGCCGAAGGCCAGGTTGGGCCGGTTCCCGTAGGGCTCCGGAGGCATGTCGGGCTCCAGGAGGTACCCCACCCTGCGGTCGACCGGCTGCTGCCGGGACTGCTTCCACGTCTCGTGGAACTGCCGGAGCTGGGTGGAGATCCCCCTGAGGACGTCGGGGGAGTTGACGTGCCCCGCGCCCTGGACCCAGGGGTTGTACCGCTCCTTCAGCTGCGGCGCGTCGACGGGCGGGATGCCGAGGCGGTCGCGCAGCTCGTCGACGTGGACCGCCTTGCCGTCCCGGTAGTCCCCCGTGTCGTCGGCGGGGGCCAGGCCGGACTTCTCCTCGTTGCCGTAGTACGTGATCAGGGAATTCGGCCGGATGCTCCTGCGCAGCAGGAGGAGGTTCTCGCCCCGCACGCCGAACTGGTTGCGCTCGCCGGACTGGTCGGTGTTGACGGGCCGTCCGGCGAGGGGCCGGTCGACGGTGGGCGTGGGGTCCTCGTCGTCCCCCTTCGACTTGTCGGCCTCCTTGTGGTCGGGGATCGGGACGGGAGCCGAGCCCGGCGCCCGGCTGTTCCACCGGTCCCGGTAGATCTTCTCGACCTCGCCCTCCGGGTTCCCCTCGGGGTCGCGCAGCCCCTGCGGCGTGAGGGACGCGCTGCCCCGGTAGGGGTGCCCGAGCGAACCGGCGTCGTGCTCCGGAACCGAGGCCGACGTGATCTGCTGATAGACGTGCAGGGGCACGAGGAAGGAGCGGACGAGCGGCTGCTTGTCCGGGAACTGCGCCTGGTACTTCATGGCCCAGCCGATGGCCCGCGCGGGGGTGCCCATGCCGACCCACAGGGTTCCGCCCGGCGTCTTCCCCGTGGCGATGACGACCTCGCCGGTGTCCTTGTGCTGCTGGACGTCCTTGTGCTCGGCGGTGAACTCGTGGGGCTTCTCGTGGGCCTGCACCGTGTCCCGGCTGACCACCGCGGTGTAGAAGCGGACGTACGGCTCGCCGTCCTCCATCTCCACATCCACCTCTCCGCGGTGGATGTAGTACGCCTGTTGGAACTCGTAGCGGCCCGAAGTCCGGGGCGGGGCCGGGGCGGGCGCCTGGTCCGGGTTCGCGTCCTCATCCGGGTTCGCGTCAGGATTCGGGTTCGGGTGCGGCCGCGTGCTCGTGCTCGATTCCGCTTCCGTACCGGCCTTCTGCCGCTCCTCGGCCGTCGTCTCCGGGGCCTTCTCTTCGGCCTTCTCCTCGCCCTCGTTCGGCTTCACGTCCTCCTTGACGTACTTCAGGGTGGAGTCGAAGGGCCGGTTCGGGCCCGGGTAGCCGACACCGGGCAGGCCGATGACCGGCGGCTTGACCCGCTCCGGTTCCTTGGGCGGCCACTTGATGCCCGGGCCGTCCTCCAGCAGGGTCACCAGGGAGCGGCCGGAGTCCGTCCGCTCGAAGGAGACCACGTGGACGCGCGTGCCGGGGACGAAGAGCGACATGGTGCCCGTCAGGTGGCGCTGGCCACCTCCCCGCGCCGTCTGCACCTGGATGACCAGGTTGTGGTCGTCCGGCAGGTGGGACGAGGACTTCCAGAAGATCCGCGGACCGGTCAGCTCGTCGAGGGGGACCGCCGTGCGCTCGGCCACGGGCCGGTCCGCCATCCGTCGGAACATGTCCACCGCGTGGGCGGTCGTCTCCACGGACAGCGTGAGCCGGGGACGGTAAGCGCTCTCGTACGTGACCTCCGCAGAAGGAGTGGCCCGGCGACCCCGGTCCGCCCGGGACCCGTCGTCCGACGCGTCGATCCCGTCGAGACCGACGAGGCCGTGGGAGCGGAGGTCGAAGGACACCATGCTGGGCGCCGCGCCCGCCCGGCTCCTGCTGATCGCCTCCGCCTCCTCCAGGCCCTTCGCCAGCCGGTTGATCTCCTCCCGCAGCAAGAGGGAGACGGCCTGGGCGTGCTGCCAGCCGGTCTTCTTCGCGACGGCCGGCGACAGGTTGTCGTCCGCTGCGACGACCTTGACGCGCAGCTCGCCCAGGGTGGGGTCGTCGACGCGCTGGAGCAGCTCGGGGAAGAGCTCCGCCGCGAGGTTCCGCACCTCCGCCTCGTCCTCTCGGCCGAGGGTCTTCTTCCCCTGACCGAAGGAGACGGTCCGCTTCTTGAGGTCGGGCAGGCCGTCCACCAACATGCTGACCGAGACGGCCTCGTCCTCGCCGTCCCCGTACGTGTCTCCGTCCCCGGCCACGCCCTCGTCGTCGGTGCCGGTGGCGTCGGTGTTATCGGTATGCGCAGTGTCGTTGGTGTTGTCGGGAGTACCGGGAGTACCGGGAGTACCGGGAGTACCGGGAGTACCGGGAGTACCGGGAGTACCGGGAGTACCGGGAGTACCGGGAGTACCGGGAGTACCGGGGGTGTCGCCGAACCGCACCGCGTCCTCGTGTTCCTGGCCGGTCTCGTCGCCGTCCGCGAGGCGCAGCGCGTCGGCGGGCGCGCCGTCGTCCCCGACGGGGAGGGTCTCGGCGGTGTGGTCGGGGGCGCCGGTGTCGGTGTAGCGGTGCCAGTCCGCGCCGCCGCCGAGGACGCTGATCCGGCCGTCGGGGGTGAGGCCCACGCGGCGGGCCGTGAACAGGCCGTCGCCGCCGGGCACGTACCAGACCGGGGCGTCGGCCGCGAGCGCGGTGAGCGGGCCCTTCTCGCCCTTCTCGGCGCGGTGCTTCCACAGGCCGCTCATGACGGTCTTCACGGTCGACCCGTGGACGGGGGAGGCCAGGTCGCAGCCGGTGAACCGGATCTCGGTGACGCCGTCGAGGCGGCCCTCGTCGTGGGCGTCGGTGAGCGCCTTGAGGAGGACGGCCGGGTCGTGCGGGGTGTTCGGGTCGGTGTGGGTGCCGACGACGAAGACGCCGGGGCGCGGGGGGAGCGCGTGGAGCGCGGCGGTCCGGGCGGGGGAGAGCGGGCCGACGGCGATCCCGGCCGGGACGTCCCGTACGGGGGAGGGCGACGGCACGGCCCGGGAGCCCGGACCCGCGTTGTCGTGGAGGACGGATCCGGACTCCGTGGCGTCCTCGACGGCCTCCAGGTAGCGGCGGGGCAGGGTTCCGTCGGGCAGGACGGACGTCGCCATGACCCCGGACGCGTCGGCCCGGTCGGGCGTGTGCCGGAACAGCGTCTCCGCGTCGTGGTAGCGGTCCGGCAGCCCCGCGTAGTGCAGCAGCTCGTGCAGCAGCATGGCGTCGTCGCGGCTCCGGACGTCCGGAGCCGCGTCGTCCGCGTGCAGCCGCAGGTGCAACTGGTCGGACCGGGTGTCGGGCCCGCCGTCCCGGGTCACCCGCACCAGGTCCGCGCCCCCCTCGGGGGTCGGGACCAGGTCCACCTCCAGGTGCAGCTGGTCGCCGGTGCGGGGCAGCCGGAAGCCCAGGTTGACGTGGCCGTCCAGCAGCCCCTGCATCCGGTCGCGCAGTGCGGCGGCGTCGGCCGCCGAGAAGGAGTCACCGACGGCCACCGGCAGCGTCACCCTCACCAGCCGGACGGACCCGCCCGGCGCGCCGTCCCCGCCCTCGGGCACGAGGAACCGCTCGACGTCGGCGCGGATCAGCGTCCGCCGGCCCGCGAGCGTCCCGTCCTCGTTCCGCCGGTCCGCCGTGCCCGGGAAGGGGTCGGTGGCGTCCGGGTCCGCCGCCGGGTCGAAGCGTTCGGTACGGACCCGGGCGGGCGGCGGCACGTCCTCCCGGCCCGGTGCCCAACGCCACGACGCCCACCGGTCGACCGTGACCGGCCGCTCGACCGGGGAGACCTCTTCAGGCCGCACCTGCCCCGGCAGGGTGTGGGAGGAGTTCTCGGGGACGTTCGCGGACGTGTGGCCGTCGTCGTCGCTGTCGTCGCCGCCGCGGCGGGGACGCTTGGTGGGGTCCTGCATGACGACGTCGCCGTCCGCGTCCCTCTTCCTGCGGGAGGAACCGGGCTGGGACGGGGACACCGACTCGTCGACGTCCATGTTCATGGAGGTGCTCTCGGCGGACTCGGCCTCCTCCTGTGCCGCGTACTTCCGCCGCAGTTCCGCCATCTTCTCGTCGGCGATCTCGTCGGGGAACTTCCCCTCGTCCGCGACGTGCCTGCGCAGGTCCTCCTCGTGCACGATGCGCATGCTGCGGTAGTAGTCCCGGCCGGGCGGCGAGGACGGTGCCTGAAGGGTCGCGATGTCGTCCGGCAGCTGCTGGTCGGGGTGCTCAGCCCGGTAGGACTCGGCGAAGGCGGCGGAGCCCGCCATGACCTCGGGCAGGGAGTGGTGACCCTGGTTGAGGAAGGCGGCGATGGTGGCGAGCCGCAGCGTCTTGTGGTTGACCTTCGGGTTGGGCCGGTCGGCGGCATCGCGGAACCATCCCCGGTCGATCATCAGCTGGAGGTACCGGTGGAACATGAAGCCCGAACCCGACGTGCCGGCCGTGGCCAGGTGCCCCTGGGTCTGCTTCGTGTACAGGAAGTCCGTCGTCAGGCGGTAGCGGGCTCCGCCGGGGATCCACCGCACCTTCTTCTCCGCGTTCAGGGCGAGCGGCTTCTCCCGCTCGCTCAGACGGGGCACGATGTCCGCTTCCTTGAAGCTCTTCAGATCGGCGGCCAGCTGCCTCCACGAGCGGTCGAGCTTCTTGAATCCCTCCTGCTGCTTCTTCTTGGCCTCCTTCTCCGTCGTGGTCCCCTCCGGCATGGCGGAGACCTTCTTCCACAGGTCGGGCAACTCACGGGTGAGCTTGCGGTACGTGACGAACCGGGGGTTGTCCTTCCGGTACGCGCGCTCATCGGTGATGGAGGACGGCGGGCGCGGGGTGGAGCCGATCTCGTTGCCGAGGGTTTTCGAGGAGATGGCGTTGAAGAACAGGGCCATGCGTTCCCGCAGGTTCCCTTCCTTCACGACCTTCTCCAGGGCCGCCCGGTCGGCTCCCACGGCACCGGACGACTCCTTGCTGTCCGTGCCCAGCAGCTTGTGGATGCCCTCCACCTGCTGGAGCCTGTCCCAGAGGACGCCGGACAGCTCCTTGGCGAGGTCCTTGACGTCCTCCCGCCGGGCCAGGTAGGCGGCGAGTTTCTTCTCGTACTGGACCGAGGCGTCCGCGTAGTAGATGCGGTCCATGTCGTCGAGCGAGACGTCCGGGGCCCAGGCGGGCGGGTCCTCCTGGGCATGGTCGGTGCGCCGGGGCCGACGGGTGCGGGGACCTTCGTCGTTGCCGGTCAGCGGGGGGTTGTCGTCCTCGTCCTCGGCCCTGCCCTTGTCCTTGTCGACCGGGGGGCGGTCGTCGCCGTCCCCGAACTTGACCGCGTCCGGGTGCACCGCGTCGACCTTGGGGGTGCGGAAGAGGAAGGCGACCGCGTCGTCGGGCAGCGCGTCCGGGTCGGGGGTCGTACGGACGGGGGTGTGGTCCTGGTTGCCGCTGTCGCCGTACACGTGCCAGGCGCCCCGGTCCACGACGGCGATCTTCCCGTCGGGGGTGAGGCCGATGTGCTGGGCGGTGAGCAGGTGGCCGCCGCCCTCCGTGTCGCCGCCGGTGGTGGGCACGTACCAGACGGGGGCGTCGGCGGCGCGAGCGGTGAGCGGGTCGGGGGAGGTGGTGCCGGTCGCGGCACGGTGCTTCCACAGGCCGCTCATCACGGTCCTGACCGTGCTCTCGTGCACGGGCGCGGCGAGGTTGCAGGCGGTGAACTGGATCTCGGTGACGTCGTCGAGGCGGCCCTCGTCGTGGGCGTCGGTGAGCGCCGTGAGGACGGCGTCCGGGTCGTTCGGGGCGTCCGGGTCGGTGTGCATGCCGACGACGAAGACGCCGGGGCGCTTCGGGATCGCCTGGAGGGCGGTGGTCTGGGCGGGGCTGAGGACGCCCAGGGAGATGCCGGAGGGGATGTCCCGGACGGGCGGGTCGGACGGGGGGTCGTCGTTGTCGCTGTTGCCGTCGTCGTTCTTGACGGTGTTCTCGTCCTCGGCGACGTTCTCGTTCTTGCTCTCGCCGCTGCCGTCGCCGTTGTCGGACTTGCCGTCGGAGGGCGTACGGGTGTCGCCGTCGTCGGCGCGGGTGTCCGTGCGGTCCGTGTCCTTGATCTTGGCGCCGTCGCCGTCGCCGACGTCGAGGTACATGAGCTCGTCGGCGCTCGGCATTTCGAGGTGGTCCCAGTCGTAGGGGGAGGAGGCCTCGGGCGTCACCTGTGACTGTGACTGTGACTGTGACTGTGACTGCGACTGCGACTGCGACTGCGACTGGGCCGGGGCCGGGACGTCGCTGTCCTGGGACAGGGCGGCGCTGAACCGGTCGCCGCTGCTCAGGGTGGCGGGCCTGCTCTCCGGTGCGGGGGCCGGGACCTCCGTGTCGTCGCCCAGCAGGGAGGAGAGGTCCGAGGAGACGGTGGCCCGGGGCGGCGCGGTGACGGCGGTGTCGCCGGCGTCCTCCTCCGCGGTCAGGACGCCGTCGCTCTTCCCGTCCGAGGTCAGGTCACCGTCCGACTCGGTGCGGAACAGCGGGTCCTTGGCGATCTCGTCGCCGAACGACGGCCCGAGGTCCAGGTCGAGCGGTGTGAAGGCGTCGCCGTCGCCGTCGGCCGTGTCGTCGGGCCGCTGGGGCAGGTCGGAGAAGAAGGGGGTGCCGCTGATGGGGTGGGAGAAGACCCACTTCACCATGTCCTTCATGTCCTGCTTGAAGCTGGTCTCCTCGGTGCCCGTGGTGGGGCGGGGGACCGGCCACGGGGCCGGGTTGCCCGTCATGTTCGACACGAACGAGGCGATGTTGATGGGGTGCAGCAGCCCGAAGTACTTGCTGTCGGTGGGGTTGTCGGCGTGCTGGTGACTGAGGACCCAGTTCTGGTACTTCACCATGACCGGCTCGAAGGCCCGGTGCAGACCGGCGCTCAGCGCGCCCATGGCCACGCCGGAGGCGAACGGGCCGCCGCTGACCGAGAACGTGCCGTCCCCGAAGATCATGTTGTAGAAGCCCTCGCTGAGCATCTCGTTCGTTCCCTCGTTGAGGAGGGAGGCGACGGCCCCGCCGAGCTGGTACATCGGATTGCCCTGGAGCGGGTTCTCCTGCTTGAAGATGCGGGCGAGGGCGTTGCTGTGCTCGGAGCGTGCGAACAGGGTCGGCATCGAGTCGGCGAGGTTCTTGAGCGGCGCCAGGTTGCCCAGATCCCCCATCGCCCCGGTGAGCAGCTTGGGCAGGTCGGCGTGGTCTGCCCCGACCCGTCCCCACTTCTGGGTCAGCATCTTGCCGAAGTCCTGGCCGGCCTGCTCGGCGCCGTCGTGCTTGAGGTGCTTCTTGAACACCTCGCCCATCTTCTCGGCGAACGAGTCCGCGATGCTGCCGGCGCCCTGCCGCATGAACCCGGTCTCCAGGTTGCGGGTGACCCCGCCGAAGAGCTCGCCGATGTCCTTGGCGAAGGCCGAGCGGGCCTCCGGGGTGGACAGAAGGCCGTCCAGCGGGTTCTCCACGCCGTCCGCGGCGCGGCCGACGGACCCCGACGCGTCCGACGCGTCGGGCACCTTGGAAGCCGCGCCCACCGTCGACACGTCCCCGGAGCCGGCCTTCGCCGCGCCGGCGCCCGCGCCCGTACCGGCCGTGTCGCCGCCCTCCGTCTTGTGCGCGTTCGGCACCTCGGGCTTCTCCGCCCCCGGCGCGTCGCCCTTGCCCGTGGTCGGGATGTCGCCCTTGCCGGTCGTCGGGACGTCGCCCTTGCCCGTGGTCGGCACGTCCGCCTTGGGCGGGGCGGTCGGCGCGTCGCCCTTGCCGGCGGCCGGGGTGCCCGTCTTCCCCGTTCCGGGAGCGGTCGGCTTGTCCTTGGCGGCGGCGCCGCCCGGCGCGTCCGCCTTCGGCCGGCCGGCGGCGGGCGGGGTCACGAGGCCGTCGCCCACGGTCTTCGGCGGGACCGGCGGTGCCACGTCGGTCTTGGGCGGTACCGACGGCGGGGCCACCTCGGTCTTCTTCGGCGGTACCCGCGGCGGGGTGACGTCCGTCGGCGGCGTATTGGGCGGAGTCGACGGCAGGTCCTCCTTCGCCTTCGGCACCTCCGGACCGCCCGGTTTGCCCGCCCCGCCCGGCGGCAGGTCCGGCTTCGGGTGGGGCGTGACGTCGTCCAGCTTGTCGTCGATCTTGTTGAGGACGTCGTCGACGCGCTTGCTGATGATCGAGGCCGGCGGCTTGCCGCCGAGGAGCCGGCCGAGGATCTTGCCGCCGTAGTGGGACAGGATCTCCAGCGGACCGGCGATCACGCCGCTCAGCGCACCCTGCTTGACGGAGTCCAGCAGCGACTCCGTGTTCCAGCTCGACGTGTGGCCCGCGCCGAGCTGGTACAGCTGGATCACCGTGTCCTGGAAGACACCGCCGGCGATGCCGATGAAGGTCTGGCTGAGGATCGTCTGGAGCAGCCAGCGGAAGAGCTGGTGCAGACCCTCGCGGGTGGCCGCGAACAGCGCCGACACGGGACCCCACACCGAGCCGAAGGTGAAGGCGGAGAAGAGGGTGGCGAAGAGGATCTCGGCCAGCAGCTGCACCAGCTGGAGGATGGCCATGATCTTCGTGTACTCGATCTGGTTGGCCACCTTCAGGGCCACGTCGGAGAGCTGCCGGGACAGCTCCGCCGTCTGGTCCAGCTGGTTCGACCCGACGGTCCGGCCCGTCAGGTCGTTCATGACCACCAGGAAGGAGTCGGCCGCCTCGCCCTCGAAGGCGGTCTTGACGATCGGGATGAGTTCCAGGACGTACCCGGACAGCGTCTCCAGGTCCTCCGCGACGGTGGCGTAGTACTCCGACGCCTCCCGCATGCTGTCCTCGTTCGCCTCCGGCCATTCCATGCCCGACACGAAGGCGAGGAAGTCGGCGATCCCTTCCGGCGGATTGATGGCCATGGCGTGGAGGTCCTCCGGTCGGGCGGGCGGCTGTGCCCAGGTGAACGGGCACGGTCGCCCGGCCGGTTCAGGACCGGAGGGCTCAGAAGCCGTCGGCCTGGGACCCCGCGTCCTCGTCCGCCTGGTTCATCACGTCGGAGGTCTCCTTTCCGGCGTCCGTCACCAGCCCCAGCCGCTGCCTGACGTACTTGACGGTCTCGGTGAGGTTCTCGGTGGGCTCGTCGACCTGCTGGTGGTAGGTCTCGCCGATGGTGTCCGTTCCGGCGGAGTCCTTGTTGAACTTGTTGATCTTGTCGATCGTCACGCCGAGATCGCTCAGGCAGCGGACGTACGCGTCGTAGTTGGCGAAGTGGTCCTTGAGGTTCTCCAGGACCTTCAGTTCCTTAGCCACGGAACTCCTCCTGCTTCCCGGAGGAGACGCGGGTCTCCGCCTCGGTGGCGAACTCCTCCTGCTTGCCGCCCTGTTCGACGCCCGGGAGCGTCTCCTCCTCGGCGGCGAACTCTTCCTGCTTCGCCGCCTTCGCCGCCGCCTGCGCCTCCTCCGAGTCGAAGGCGGGGCGCATGGCCCGCAGCGGCGCGAGCAGCGCGTCCATGTCGGCGGGCATCCCGCTGAGCCCGGCCACGCTGCGCAGGTGGCCGCCGAAGTCCTGGAAGCCCTTGATGTGTTCGATGACCTGACCGCCCATGTCGGCCCGCGCCTCGTTGAGGACGGAGACCAGGACCGCGGCGAGCTCGGCCGGGGCCATCGACTGGTACGCCTTGGTGTGGAAGGTCATCGAGACCACCTGCCCCTGCGGTCCGACGGTGGCCGAGACCATGCGGTCCTTGGAGGTGGCGGACGCGGTCGCCGCGTCCAGCTCGCGCTTGGCTGCGAGCATCTTGTCCCGGTGGTCGTGCAGGGCGGACATCGCGTCCTGCACAATGCTTTCGAGGTTCAGGGCCATGGAACGCCTTTCGGAGGAAGAACGGAGAAGACGGGAGAAGACGGGAGGGGGCGGGAGCGGGCGGGCCGGTCAGCGGCCGATGACACCGCTGACCGAGCCGGTGTCGGTGCCCCAGGTCTCCTCGTCCTCGGTGAGCCAGGTCGTACGCTGCCGGTCCTTGCCCTGGTTGGGCTGGCCCGCCCCGGCCGCGCCCGGGTTCATCGGCGGCATCATCGGGGGCTGTCCCGTCTGCGTGCCGCCCGTGCCCGTGGCACCGGCCGTGTCCGGTCCGCCCCCGGTGGAGGTCGACCCGGGGCCGACGCCGCCCGCGCCCGCCGGGGCGGTGACGCCGGTGCCCGACGGGGTGAGCCCGAGGGAGCGCGCCGCCCTGTCGCCGAGCAGGGTGCTGCCGCCGCTGCTGCTCGTCCCGGCAAGGCTCTTGGGGAGCCCGCCGGGGCCGAGGTCGCCGACCAGGCCGCTGCCGGAGCGTCCCGGCAGTCCGCCGGTCCCGTCCGGGCCGCCGGTCGTCACGTTCGGCGTGGGGCGGGAAGCGAGCGCGTGCTCGGCGTTGGTCAGCAGCTGGTACGTGCGGCTGATCGACTTGCCGTCGGCTCCGACGACGATGCCGTCCTTGATCGTGGCGCCCTTGGGCAGTGCGTACGGGTTGCCGTTGGAGTCGAGGAGCTGCTTGCCCTTGGCGTCGACGATGGTGCCGTCGGGCAGGATCTTCGCGCCCTCGGGCAGCCGGATCTGGTTGTACCCGCTCCCCGGGAGCGTGTGGGGCTGCTCGGTGGTGTCGGGCTGCGGCTGGCCGACCTTGCCGCCGGGCGGGGCGACGAGCTGCTTGCCGTTCGAGCCCGTGACCGGCTTGCCCGCCGAGTCGTAGACCTTGCCGTCCTTGCCGATGCGGGAGCCGGGCGGCACCATGACCGGCTTGCCGTCGGCGCCGGTCACCGGCTTGCCGTTCTTGTCGAGCAGCGGGACCTTGCCGCCCGGGGTGCCGCTGCCGGGCAGGGTGCTGGGCGGGAGGGCGCCCGGCGGCAGCGGGTTCGTCTTGCCGCCGGTCCCCGAGCCGGGCAGGGTGCTGGGCAGGGTGGGCGGCGGCGGGGCCGGCAGGCCGGTCCTCGGGTCGCCCGGGTCCTTCCCCCCGGGGCTGCCGTCCTTGCTCCCGTCCCCGTTCTTGTTGTCGCCGAGGAGGTCGTCGATGCCACTGGGGCCGCCGCTGGGACCACCGCTCCAGCTGCCTCCGCCGGCGCCCGACCCGCCGGTTCCCGGGGGCGCTTCGGGCCCGGCGCCCGCGCCGCCCGTGGGCATCTGGAAGCGGGGCGTGTAGATGCCTTCGCCCAGGGCGGAGCCGAGTTCGAGGTAGACGAGGTCCAGATGGCCGATCTCGGTCTTCGCCAGCTCGTCGAGACTCGACTGCAGATACGTGATCCACTTCTGCTTGGCGACGATCTCGATGCCGTCGATCCAGAACTCGTTGGTGATCAGGGAGCCGCTGTCGTCGTAGACCGACGGGGTTCCCGGGTCGTATGTGGTGTTGCTGTTGTGGCCGTTCTCGTTGGTGTCGTTGTTGTCCTCCAGTTGCCAGTCGAACCGGCAGTCGCCCTTCTTCAGCAATCCGGCGAAGACTTCGTGCATCAGGCTCACCGGGCTGACCTGCGGGTTCATGACCTTGCTGTGTTCCGGCCACAGCCAGAGGTGCAGCCCGCGGTACATGTTCCACGCGGTGGCCCTGAGTTGCGTCTCGGCATTGCTGAGGAGCGCCTCGTAGCCGCTCGCCCCGGAGAGGTCGAGCTTGCTCGGCGGTGCCTGCCCGGACTTTCCCCGGATCTGCGCGAGGTCGATCTGGACCTTCCTCATCTCCATGTAGATCACATGGAGGAACTTCTTGAAGGACCCTGCCGCGCTGCCCTTCCACTCGCTGTCGTCGGAATCGATGCCCTCCTCCCAGGACTTGAGGATCGGCAACCACTTCTGCAGCCAGGCGTTGACATCGTGGATCACCTGCACCGCTTCCGTGAACGAGGAGAAACTGGCGACCCCGGAATTGTGCGGAGTGACCGCCAGGGCCCCGAGGGACCGCATTCCGTCGCTGTGGAACCGGTTGAACTTGGAATCGGGATTGTTCAGCATCCTCTTCCAGGGGACCTGGAAGCCGACCACGCACGAGTACTGCGAGTAACGGGCGCGTTCGGGCACATTGAGGGGGATGACGTGGGAGATGTCGTACCTCGCGGCCTGCGTCTCGCCGTTCCCGGGCACGATCATGACGTCGACCCTCTTCTGGTCGAGCCACCTCTCGCCCATCACGTCGTTTCGGCCCGTCAGGTTCTCGGTCTTGGCCCCGATGGCCAGAACCGCCTGTTCCCAGGGGAGAACTATTGGCATGGTGCGCGCGGACGTCCTTTCCGGAGACGAGGGGGTGCTGCTACTTCTCGGGAGTGCCCGACTTGCCGCCCTGGGAGAAGTCCTGCTGGATGGAGTTGAGGATCTCCCACATCTCGGTGACGTCGACGGATTCGTCGCTGCTGTTCTGGAAGTTCTCCCTGACGGCCTGCAGATCGAGATTGGTGTAATTGGCGATGGTGTGGAACGCGTCGAGAGAGGTCTTCAGGGCGGCACACAGCCCCAGGAAGTTCTTCTGCACGGTTACGGCGCTCGGCAGTTGCTCACTGCCCGCCAGAATCTTGGCGCTGCCCGTGCCCTGCCCCCATGACTCCAGCGCCCCCACGCCCGGGTCCTTGAAGTCCTGGAGCAGGCTGTCGAACTTCCACGCGTAGTTCCACAGCACGTCGCCGGTGATCGAGGTGACCTGGCCGTCGTTCTCGTCGTCGCTCGGGTTTCCCATGACTGTTCTCCTGCCGAATTCTCGGTCGGGCGTGTACGCCGGACGGGCCGTCCGGCACGGAGAACGCACGCCCCGCACCGCCGGGTTCAGCACCGTCGGGCCGGGACCGGGAGCGACGGGACCCGGCACGCCGGCGCGAGGACGGCGGGCCGGGCCCGGGGGATCAGCGCTGGAACAGATAGGCGCTCTTGCGGTCACCGTTGCGGATGATGCCGTGGGCGTCGGCCAGCAGGTCCGCCCCCTTGTCGAACTGGTGCGACAGCGTGGCGTCCAGGTCGTTCACGATCTGCTTGAACTCCTCGAACTCCTTGGCCGCCTCGCCGGTGAACTCGGACTGGATGGCGACGAGGCGCTGCACGATGGTTTTCACGGCCGAGCTCATGGCGGCTGCGACCTGCTTCATCTGGTCATTGGCGTCCTGAAGGGCGCCGTGGTTGATTTCCATGTCCATGGAGTCCATGCGCGTTCCTTACGGCAGAGGGGAGGAAGAGAAGAAGGGAAGAAGGTCGAAGGGGGCGCTTCGCCCAGGTCACTTGCTGAGGACGTCGTAGACGTCGCCGTCCCACATGTCCATGTTCGCGTCCGCCTCGCCGGCGGTGTCCGTCATGACCTTGCTGGTCATGCCGACGGCGTCCACCAGGTCCTTGTACTCGGCCATCACCGTGCGGTAACCGCGCTGCCAGTTCTCGATCTTCGCGATGAACTTGGTGCCGGCGGTGGACTGCATGCTGCCCGCGACCTGCCGTGCGATGTCCTCGGACTGGGTATAGGACCGCTCCATCGTCTGGAGGTGGTCCTCCAGCTCGTTCAGGGTCTGGGTCAGTACCGCTGACGAGACCTTGAGGTTGGCGTGGGGCGTCTCGGACACCTGAACTCCTTCGATCGTACGGTCGGTGGGTTCCCTTCAAGAAGGAACGGGCCTTTCCCGGCCGGGGGTTCACGACGGTCCCGGGTTCGCCACCGCGGGGGCGCCGGTCCGTCCCCGGCCCTCACGGCGCCGCCGGGTCCACCGCCCGCTCGGCCCCCGTGGACGCGCCCTCCACGGCCCGTACGCCCTCCACGCTCCTGTCGCCCGCCGGCTCCTTCCCGGGACAGACCGGCGCCGGCACGCCCGCCGTCGCGTCGACGAGCCCCGCCGCCGCCAGCGCCGACGGGTCCAGGGCCGGGCCCGACGGCAGCAGGGACAGCAGCGTCGCCGGTACGCCCACGTCCGCCGGGCCCGGATAACCGAGGGCCTTCACCGCGTCCTCTGTCGGCAGCGGGTACTTCACGCCGTTGTCCGCGACCAGGTACGTCGTCCCGGCCGCGCCCGCTCCGGACAGCGCCCGCACCAGCGCGCCACCGCCGGGCCGCACGGCGACCAGGTCCGCCGCGCCGCACGCGGCCGTCACGCCCGGCTGGGGCGTCACCGGACGGCCCGCGACCGCCGCCGCGTCGACCACGGTCACCAGGGTGGAGACCCCGTCGTCGACCGCGGGCCGCACCGCCGTGCAGACGCCCTGCCGGGACCCCGGCTCCACCAGCTCCGGCGGCGCCTCCGGAAGGCCCTCGGCCGGCAGGGTCCCGCCCGGCGCCGAGTGGGCGGCCAGGTCGGCGGCGCCCACCGCCACGGCGACCGCCGGCGCCCCCGCGTACGCCTCCCGCTGCGTGCGCGGATCGCCCCGCAGCAGCTCGAAACGGGTGCGGTCGAGCAACGCCAGGCCCGTGCGGGTCAGCACGTACGGCTCGCCGCCCGGACCCGTGAAGAGCTGCCCGACCCGGGTCTCCCGCCCGGCCAGGGCGGGACCGGCCGCACCCCGGCCCGCGATCCGCGGCAGCGCCAGGTCGGGTCCTGCCGGAAGGGAGTTGAGGTAGGTCGCCGCCACGGGGAACGGGGTGGCCGTGCCGTAGCCGAGCGCCGTCGCCGCACCCGCGCCGAGCCGCAGCCGCCGCCCCTGCCACAGCACGTGCTCGGTGCCGTCCGAGGCCGTCACCAGGATCCCCTGGTCCGGACCGAGCACCCGGCCGGTGTCCGCCGCGCCGACGGCCACCGACACCACCGGGCCGGGCCGGCCCGACGCGCCGGCCGCCACCAGACCGCACGCCAGCCAGTCGCCCCGTGCCAGCGCGGACGCGGCCGGCAGTCCGTCCGGCGCGCCCACGATCCCCAGCGGGCCGCCGCGCGGCACCGCCCCCAGCGATGCCTGGCCGACCTGCGTGACGGTCATCCTGGACCCGGCGACCAGCCGGGCACTGGCCTGGTTGAGGACCGGCCGCAGCTCCCCGCCGACGAACAGGTACCGGGCGCCCGTCTCCTTGACCACCACCAGGGTCCCCGGCTTGGCCCAGCCCGTCGAGCCGCCCGGCTTGATCGCCCCGTACAGGCCCATCACCAGGGCGATGACCACGGCGATGAACAGCCCGGTCCGCATCCCGCGGACGGTCCGCCGGGTCGGGAGGTCCAGCGCGTCGGGCTCGCCCCGCAGCATCCCGGCCCCGAGCCTGCTCATCACGAACAGGTGGGCCTGCACCTGGTCGCGCCTGGACTGCATGTCAACTCCTGGAGGGGGAAGGTACGTCGGGCGTCGGGGGATCTCGGCGCGGGGCGCTCAGCCGGTGAGCCCGCGCACCCAGGTGAAGACCCCGGCCTCGGTCAGCGCCAGCGGGATCAGGCTCAGCGCCAGCGCGCTGTGCAGCAGGTCGGCTGCCCGACCCCAGTACGGCAGCAGTCGCCGCCCCGGCACGGTCCACGAGAACACCGCGAGCGCCGCGGCCACCGCCACGAGACCGGCCAGCAGGCCGAGCCGGCCCGTCGCGCCGAGCGAGAGCGCCCACCCGGCCGCGAGCAGCGCCAGCCCGTACACGCCCGGCACGATCAGGGCCAGCCGCTGCCACCGGGAACCGACCTCGCGGACGTGCAGGACCAGCAGCAGCGACAGCACGGCCGCCAGCGCCGTCGGCGCCCAGCCGGGCGCACCCGCCATCAGCGTGAGGCAGGCCGCGCACAGGGCGCCGGTCACCCCGTGGAAGGCGGTCAGGTAGCCGTCGGCCACGGCGGCGCGGTCCACGACCTCCCGCGCCGGATACGGCTCGATGTCCTCCTGGAGCTCCTCCGCCCGGCGCGGCAGCGCGGGCAGCTTGAGCCCCGACAGCCGGAAGGCGAAACCGGGCAGGAACGTCCCGAGGGCCACCACGAGCACCGCAAGCGCCCCCGCCGTCTCCGACGGCGACAGTCCCACCAGGGAGAGGGTCCCCGCCACCGACGCGGCGACCGAGGTGACGACCAGTCCCAGGAACAGCGGCGCCGAGCAGGCCACTGACGCCAGCGCCAGCACCGAGGCGCCCGCCGCCGCCGAACCGCCCGCCAGCAGCCGGGCCGCCGTCAGGTCGCTCTCCCCGGCCGGCAGCAGCGACCCGGCCAGCGCCAGGTAGGGCACCGCCGCCGCGCCGAGTGCCGTACCGGCCCCCGCGTCGCCCACCGCCCGCGCGGCGCTGCCCGCGCCGAGCAGCAGCAGGGCCCCGGTGCCGGCCGCCGCCACCACCCGCAGCGGGCCGAGCCCGCCGGACAGAGCCAGCAGCACGAAGCCGCCCGCCAGCGCGAGCAGCGCGACGCCGAGCGCCAGGTGGTGCGTGAGGGTGGGGCTCCAGCCGTTGCCGCGCTGCTCCAGACCCGCCGCGACACCGTCGACGACGTCGTCGAAGTGGACCTCCGGCAGGGCCTCGCGGCGCATCCGCAGATAGATCCGCTCGCCGTCGTGCAGCCCCAGGGCCTCCGCCGTCCGCTCCTCGTCCAGCGGCTCCTCGCCGAGCCGCTGGAGCACCCAGCCGCCGGCCTCGACCGCCTTCTCGTCCAGGTCGTCCCCGGAGTAGCCGACGATGGTCGGCAACAGGTCCGCCAGGGGGACGTCGGCCGGTACGGAGAGCTCGACCACCTTGTGCGGCCCGTGGAACCTCAACCGGCACAGCCCCGCCACCGCGCTACCGCTCACTGCCCGCGTGTCCTTCCCGCTGTCCAGCCGAGGTGGGAAACCCTCGGCGGACATGGGGAACGCAAGCACGGTGCCGTCGGGTTCAGTCCCTCCGGCCGCCGCGCCGTCCGTGGGCATCCCGCCGCCGCACGGCGCTCAGCCGTTCCCGCGCGCCGCGTCCCGCAGTTCCCGTACGAGCGCCTCGACGCCCTCCTCGCCGCGGCTGGCCACCAGGGCGGCGGCCAGCTCGGCCACCGACCGCCGCTCGTCCTCGCTCCAGCGAACTGCCGAAGGATGCTCGTCGACCACGAACACCCGCGCGATCAGCACCGCCTCCGGATCCGGCAGTCCGGCGGGGGCCGTCGTCCCGAGCATCCGGACGAGCACGCCGATCACCTCGGCCGCGGTGGCCTCCGGCACGTCAAGACCGGTCACGGTTCCGGCGAGCGGGTCCTCGTCCTCCGGGCCGACGTCCGGCAGCCACGCACGGGGCGGCACCCCCGCCCCGTACAGCTTTCCGGCCCCAGGGCCGTCACCACTGCCACCGCCGGATCCGGTCCCGTTCACCGCTCTCCTCCCCACGCCGTCCCGGCGAGCATACGTACACCGCCCCGGCCTCCCCGGCGACCGCCCGGGACGGCGTCCCGGGCGGCCCGCCGGGCATCCGTACGCGCGCACGCTCTTCCCCCCGATCTCGGGTCCCTCCCTGCCGCAGGGATCAACGCGCCTCCCCTCCGTCGGGGTTCACCCGGCGCTCACCCGAGGGAACCGCACGGTCGGGGTGAACCGTCCCGCACCCCCCGTCCGTTCCCGACTGACGAGGAAACCGCACGAAGTCGGCCGCCCGCGCGCACCGGGCGTGAGGAGCGTTGTTCGTTGAGCGTGGTGCAAGTCAACCGCCCGCCGCGGCGGCCGGGACCCGAGATGCCCGACGGCGAGATCCAGCTCCAGGAGCCGCCCGGCCTGCCCGAGAAGCAGAGCGGCGTGGGAAGCATCATCACGATGGTGCCGATGGCGCTGTCCTCGCTCTCCATGGTCTTCATCTTCCTGCGTCCCAACGGCGGCGTGATGACGTACATCGCCATGGGCACCATGGCCGTGTCCGCCATCGGCATGATCGTGACCCAGATCATGCGCGGCAACGCCGACCGCAAACAGGAACTCACCGGCGAACGCCGCGACTACCTTCGCTACCTCGCGCAGATGCGGCGACAGGTCCGCAAGGAGGTCCTCCGCCAGCAGGAGGCCCTCGCCTGGCGTCACCCCGCCCCGGCCGAACTCCCCTTCCTGGTGAGGACCTCGCGCCTGTGGGAACGCCGCTCCTCCCACCCCGACTTCAGCGACGTGCGGATCGCGCTGGGCTCCCAGCGGCTCGCCGTCCGCCTCGCCCCGCTCGCCACCAAACCGGTCGACGACCTCGAACCGCTCAGCGCCCACGCGCTGCGCCGCTTCATCCACGCGTACGGCTCCATCGCCGACCAGCCCGTCGCCATCCACCTGCGCGGTTTCGCCCACGTCCTGATCCGCACGGGGGACACCGACCCCGCCACCAGGACGGACACCACCGCGGAGGCCGGCGCGGAGACCTGCCCCGATGACGACCGGGCCCGCGCCCTGGTCCGTGCCGTCCTCGCCCAGATGGCCACCTTCCACGCCCCCGACGAACTGCGCGTCGCCGTCGTCGCCGCCCCCGACCGGCGGGCCCACTGGGAGTGGACCAAGTGGCTCCCGCACGCCCTGCACCCCCACGAGACCGACGGTGCCGGACCGCTGCGGCTCGTCGCCGGCAGCATCGGCGAGCTGGAGCAGCTCCTCGGCGAGGAGTTCGGCGCCCGGCCCCCGTACGAGCCCGACGCCACCCCCAGCCGCGACGAGCCCCACACCGTCCTCGTCCTCGACGGCGCCGTCCTCACCGCCCCCCACCGGGTCGCGCTCGGCGGCTACCGCAACGCCACCGTCGTCGACGTCGGCTCCACCCTGGAGTGGAAGCACGGCCGCCTCACCCTCCGGCTGCGGATCACCGGCGACCCCGACGCCCCCGGTGCCCTGGAGATGGTCGGTGCCGACCGCAACCGCAAGGACCAGATCACCCCGCTCGGCGTCCCCGATGCCCTCACCCCCGCCGCCGCCACCCGGCTGGCCACCGCCATGGCCCCCTACCGCCTCGGCGACAGCATCGACGCGGGCGAACCCCTGGAGACCGACTTCGACCTGGCGGGCCTGCTCGGCATCCCCGACCTGCACCGCTTCGACGTCAAGGAGCAGTGGGCGCGCCGCAACCAGTCCAACAAGCTCCGCGTCCCGCTCGGCCTTGGCCCCGACGGCACCCCCATCGACCTCGACATCAAGGAGTCCGCCCAGGGAGGCATGGGCCCGCACGGCATGCTCATCGGTGCCACCGGCTCCGGCAAGTCCGAACTGCTGCGCACCCTCGTCCTCGCCCTGGCCCTCACCCAC
Source organism: Streptomyces sp. NPDC058872 (assembly GCF_042743065.1). Taxonomy (NCBI): domain Bacteria; kingdom Bacillati; phylum Actinomycetota; class Actinomycetes; order Kitasatosporales; family Streptomycetaceae; genus Streptomyces; species Streptomyces sp. NPDC058872. The sequence continues at coordinate 44,025 of NZ_JBHYMK010000007.1, read as the reverse complement.
TCCTCGGAGATCCTCAACTTCGTCCTCGTCGACTTCAAGGGCGGCGCCACCTTCCTCGGTCTGGACGGCCTGCCCCACACCTCCGCCGTCATCACCAACCTCGCCGACGAGGCCGACCTCGTCGACCGCATGCGCGACGCCCTGCACGGCGAGATGGTCCGCCGCCAGGAACTCCTGCGCGCCGCAGGCAACTACGCCTCCCTCCTGGAATACGAGACCGCCCGCGCCGCCGGCACCCCGCTCGACCCGCTGCCCACCCTCTTCGTCGTCGTCGACGAGTTCTCCGAACTGCTCGCAGCCCACCGCGACTTCATGGACCTCTTCGTCATGATCGGCCGCCTCGGCCGCTCTCTCGGCGTCCACCTGCTGCTCGCTTCCCAGCGCCTCGACGAGGGCCGTGTGCACCAGTTGGAGTCCCACCTGTCGTACCGGATCGGCCTGCGCACCTTCTCCGCCATGGAGTCCCGGGGCGTCCTCGGCGTCCCCGACGCCTACCAGCTGCCCTCCCAGCCCGGAAACGGCTACCTGCGCAGCGACATCTCCACCCTCAGCCGCTTCAAGGCCGCCTACGTCTCCGGCACCTACCGGCCCAAGCGCCGTCCGAACGCCCGCCGTTCGGTCATCGAGAGCCAGGTCGCCGCCCTCGGCACCGAGTACGTCGCCCCGCACGTGCTGCCCACCATCCCCGAGCCGGAGGAGGAGACGGGCCCCGAGGAGACCGGCACCCTCCTCGCCGTCGCAGCCGAACACCTCACCGACGCAGGTCCGCCCGCCTACCAGGTGTGGCTGCCGCCGCTCGACGTGCCGCCCACCCTGGACGAACTGCTGCCCCCCATCGGCCCCCACCCCGAGCACGGCTTCACCGCCGAGGGCGAGGTCCGCGGCACCCTCAAGGTTCCCGTCGGCGTCGTCGACAGGCCCTTCCAGCAGGTCCGCGACCTGCTCGTCGCCGACCTCGCCGGCGCCGACGGCCACATCGGCATCGCCGGCGCCCCGCAGTCCGGCAAGTCCACCCTCATCCGCACCCTGATGACCTCGCTCGCCCTCACCCACACCCCCACCGAAGTGCAGTTCTACTGCCTGGACTTCGGCGGCGGCGCCCTGTCGAGCCTGCGCGGCCTGCCGCACGTCGGCGGCGTCACTGGCCGGCACGACCCCGACCGGGTGCTGCGCACCATCGCCGAGGTCAACGCCGTCGTCACCCGCCGCGAGAAGTACTTCGCCGAGCTCGGTATCGACTCCGTCGCCGCCTTCCGCCGCAAGAAGGCCGCCGGGGAGCTCCCCGACGACCCGCACGGCGACGTGTTCCTCGTCATCGACGGCTGGAACACCCTCCGCCAGGAGTTCATGGACCTGGTCCAGCCCCTCACCCTCATCTCCCAGCGCGGCCTCAACTACGGTGTCCACCTCGTCGTCGGCACCACCCGTTGGGGCGAGATCACCGGCGCCCTGCGCGACCAGCTCCAGACCCGCTTCGAGCTGCGCCTGGGCGACCCGGTCGACTCCGTCGTCAACATGCGGGCCGCCGGCAAGGTCCCCAAGATCCCCGGCCGCGGCCTCACCGCCGACCAGATGCACTTCCTGTGCGCGCTGCCCCGCATGGACGGCATCGGCACCGCCCACGACCTCGGCGAGGGCGTCGCCGACCTGGTCGACGTCGTCGCCGACCACTGGACCGGCCCCCGCGCCCCCGAGGTGCGGATGCTCCCGCTCGTCCTCGACGCCGCCGACCTCCCCGCCCCCCAAGGCTCCCTGCGCATCCCGCTCGGCCTGGAGGACACCGAGGTCCAGCCGCTGTGGCACGACTTCTCCCAGGACCCGCACCTGATCGTCGTCGGCGACAGCGAGACCGGCAAGACCAACCTGCTCAAGCACATCGCCACCCAGGTCATGCGGGCCTACACCCCCGACCGGGGCCGCCTCATGCTGGCCGACTTCCGCCGCGAGATGTACGAGACCGTGCCCGAGGAGTACCGCCTCGGCTACGCCGTCTCCGCCGACCCCCTGCGCCAGATGATCACCGGCGCGGGCAAGGCGATCGCCAACCGGATTCCGTCCGCCGACATCACCCCGGACCGGCTGCGGCGGCGCGACTGGTGGAGCGGACCCGAACTCTTCGTCCTCGTCGACGACTACGACCTCGTCAACGGCTCGATGTCGGCCCACCCCTTCGCCGCCGTCCTCGACAACCTCGCCCAGGGCGCAGAGATCGGCCTGCACCTCATCGTCGCCCGCTCCGCCAACGGCGCCTCCCGCGGCCTGTCCGATCCGCTCCTGCGCAAGCTCCAGGACGTCAACACCCCGGCCGTCCTGCTCTCCTGCCCGCCCACCGAGGGCTACCTCTTCGGCGGTACGAAGCCGAAGGTGCTGCCCACCGGACGCGCGCAGCACATCACCCGCCGCCGCACGGTCCAGCTCCAGACCCCGCTGCTCGACCCCGACGGCCGGACCCCGCAGAACGGACACCTCGGATGACCAGTCCCGCCCCCGCCGCCCCCGCCCCCGCCCCGGTCTCCGTCTCCGTCTCCGTCTCCGTCTCCGGGACGGGTACCCGCCCCGTCGGCCCGCACCTGGTGATCTCCTCCGCGGAGACCGCCGCCGCCCTGGCCCCCGTCCTGGACGGACTGCCCCCGCTGCCCGGCGCGCTCCTGGTGCTGGCTGCCGCCCCGGACGCGGCCCCGGTCCTCCGCCGCGCCCTGTCCGACCTGGTGCTCCTCGCCCGGGAACGCGGCGCGACCCGCCTCCTCCTCGCCGCCTCGGGCCTCGCCGCCCCGGGCGCCGGCGGCGCCCGCCCCGTACGCGCGGTGGCCATGGCGGCGGACTTCACGGTGATCGCCCCGGACGGTGTGGTGAGCGTCGAACCGGACGGCACGCTGCGCCTCGCGGAACCGGGCACCTGGTGGTTGGCGGAACCGGGGGAGGAGCCCCGCGAACTGGGCCCGGGCTGGCCCCCGGAGGCGGTGGAAGCCACAGAACCGGAGGCCGCAGAGGAAGCAGCGGTCGCAGAGGAACCAGCGGTCGCAGGGGAAGCGGAGGAACTGCTCCCGCCTCCCGCCCCGCCCGTCCCCGTCGTGGCGGAGTCCCAGGGCGGCGGGCACGGGTTCGGCACGGCGACGCCGGAGGAACCGGAAGAAGGCGCCCGTGCCGTCGCGGGCGGGATCTGGCTCGGGGCACTGCCCGAGGCGGTCGAGCCGCTGATCGGCGTCGCCCCGGGCACCTACCTCCTGGGCATCGGATCACCTGCCCGCCCCGCGCTGCCCGCCGCCGGCCTTCTGGCCCGGGTGCCGCAGGCGGCAGCGGACGCCCGGGACCTCCTGTTGGCAGCACCGTGGGCCGGTCCGTCCGACCTCGTCGCCATGGCGGTGGCCCTCGCGGACGGCCTCGACCGTACGGTACGGGCCGCGATCGGCCTTCCCGTACGGACGGCCGACGACCACGCCACCACGTTCCTCGACGGACGGGGCGCATCCACCTGGCAGCCCCTCCTGCTCGAACTCGCCGCCTCGCCGGCCCACCGCCGAGTGGCGCCGTCCGCGTGGCTGCGGCCTTCCGGACCGGAGGCGAAGGCCCCGGCCCTCTACGCGTGCGCGGACCTGCAGGACTGGGTCGTCGAACTCGTCCCGGCGGGCCTCTGGCTGCGTCCGGCGGACCGGCAGCCGGACGCCGCACCGCGCACGAGGCACCCCGACCCGGCCCGCCCGACCCTGATCGTGGGCGACGGCGAGCACCCGTTGCCGCCCGAGCTCCTGCACGCCCTGCCCGGCGTCCTGGCCGCGCTTCCCGACGTGGGGGCGACGGAACCGTACGGCCTGCTGCTCCACGGCACCGCGTCGGACGAGCAGCTGACACGCTCCTGGGCGGGGGAACTGGACCTGCATTGGTCGGGCTCCACCTCCTTGACCCCACCTCAGCAGGAGCAAGGGCAAGAACGGGAGCAGGAGCAAGGGCAAGAACGGGAGCCCGAGCAGGAGCCGGAGCCGCTCGCCCCAACACCGGAACCCACCACCACCTCGCTCCTGCCGGGCGGCCGCAGCGGCCCAGACGACCGGGCGGCCCTCCGGGAGCTTCTGGGCGAGGAGTACCACATCCTTGCCAGCAAGGCGGAGTTGCTGGCTTCCCGGCTGCCGTCACTGCGTTCCCTCGCACAGGACGGCCTCAAACCGGACCTGGTGGCCATCGCCCTGTACCAGGCGGACGCACCCGGCCTGGGGTCTCGCGCGGGGCTGGCCGATGCGGCGAGGGCGGCCGGTCCAGGCCCCTTCACCCCGCTGCTGCGCTGCCTGGACTCGGGTTTGCGCCGCCTGCCGGGGCACTACGGGGCCGTCATGCTCGCGGCTCCGGCGGAGGGAGTGCCGCTGGACCGGTACGCGCAGGGCTCGGTCCTCGTCGAGCCTGCGGCGGTGGCGGCCGTTCCGGCGTGCGACGCGGAACTGGAGGGCGCGGTGGAGTTCGGGGTCTGGTCCACCACCGGCCGCCGAACGTCCGTCTTCCTCGGTACGGACGACGAACCGGAGGTGGTGTTCCCCCCGGGCACCGCCTTCTCCGTGCTGGCCCTTCACCTGCCGGAGGACGACATGGCGCCGATCCGCGTCCTGCTCCGAGAGGTCTCCCTCGCGGAGACCGACCGCACGGACGACCGCTTCCGCAGGCGCGACGAACAGGCCCGCACCCGGCTGACCGAATGGTTCGACCGCAGGGACATGCTGGAACCCCACGACCGCCGCTCCCTCCCGGACGCCTCCCGCTTCCACGTGGCCCCCGGGGCCGGCCCGGGAAGTCGGGTTCGGTAGACCAGGGGTCGTCTTCAAACGGTCTCGAGTGGTGGACCATGTCCGAGTGACACGCCGCCATGAACTGTCGTATGCCGAGTGGGAGTTCGTCCGGCGGCCGCTGCCCAGGTCGTTGTGGGCGGGAAACTGCTGGATGATCGCATGGTGCCCAACAGGATCGTGTGGAAGCAGCGCTACCGGCAGCGCAGCAGGATGGAACGCTGCTTCAACCGGTTGAACCTGGGCTGGCAACCGCGGTCCGAGTGGAAGACCACCGGACCGGTGGGCGGCGGGTGCTGAACGCGGCCCTCAGCGTGTCGGCGACCAGTTCGGTTTGGTCTCGGCCCTTCGTCACGGACAGCCCCGAGGAGACGAGTTGATCACGGAGTACCAGCAGAAGTTGCGCGAGCGCTACATCGGGGCCGCCGTCATGCCGGCCCCGGAGCCCTGGCAGCCGGTGCTGGACCACAGGACCCCCATCGGGGGTCTGCTCGGCATTGGCTTCGCCGTCCATCCCGACAGCGGGCACGACCTCGTCATGGTCGTGTCCGGCGACGGCCACGGACTCTTCGACGCGGTCACGGGCGAGAAGATCGCCCGCGACCGGGACCCGGACCCGGACACCAGCACTCCGGACGCGTCGCCGGATCTCACCTGCCCCGGGCTCGGCCCGGCCGAGGGCACGCCGGTGCGAATCGCCGGGCTCTTCGGTGGCGGTCTGCACCGCACCACACCGGACGGCTGGACCCTGGACGTCGTCAGCCCCGAGTGGCCCCACGACCGCGTCATCCTCTCCGTCGACGGCGGCTCCCACAAGGGTCCGGCGGGAGGCACGTGGTGGCACGTCTTCCACTCCGAGCACTCAGAACTCCGCGCAGCCGGGTTCTCTCCCTCCGGCCTGACCCTGGCGGTCGCTACCAGCAGCGACCTCACCCTCTGGACCCGACCTGAGCCCCACTTCCACCACTGAGCGGGACAGCGGGACAGCAGGCGGAAGGCGAAGACGGACCGGGCAGCACTCGCCGGGGTGCCGGGAGGTCAGACCAGGGCTTCCGGACCCGAGGGAGCGGCGCTTCTCGACACGGGCGAGTTCGCCGCATGGGACGGCAGCGCGCTCAGTCACACGCACCCATGGACAATCCCCGCGTCTCTGACCGCTGACACCCTCGTGTGGTCCGACGACTGCCGCGCGCACGGTGGAGACATGGCCTCGCGACGGGTCCCTCGATGCGGACGCTGTGACGCTGTCCTGTCAGACGGAACACCCCACGGATCCCGGGTCTGCATCGACTGCCGGACGCTCACGGGCAGACGCATGAAGACCCTCCGTGCCGCCTTGGCCGAGCACGACGGGCTCATCGCCCACACCGGCGCGCCCGGGCCTGAGCATGCCGCGAGGGCGAAGGGCAGACTGGTGGCGGCCACGGCGACAGCGGAACGACGGAAGCGGGGGCATGTCGCTCTCTCCCTCCGTGGACGGTGCTCGGGTCTTGCGCGGAGGTGTCTTCGGGCGACGTGCCCGGAAAGCGTGCACACCGGGGATGTGCGACGGGGGCGCTGTTCCGCCCGGCAGCGGCGGCGGCGCGCCGTGCGGAGAGCGGTGCCGTGAAGCCGTGGTGAGAAATCCGAGGAGCAGGGGACGCGTCCGGTGGTGCGGGCGGCTTCCCACCGCATACCTACCGGCCGGTAATGTATTGCTCGTCCCAGGACGCCCCTCATCCGCCCGGAGGAACCCGATGGCCTCATCCGCCCGCCCCGCACTGCTTCTGGCCGGACTGCTCGCCACTGCAGGTGCGGCACACTTCGTCGCGCCGAAGCAGTTCGACACCATCGTGCCGGAGAGCCTGCCCGGGAGCGCCCGGGCATGGACCGCGGCGAGCGGTGCGGTGGAACTCGCGCTCGCCGCGGGACTCGCCCTGCCCGCGACGCGCCGGACGAGCGCCCGCGCTGCCGCGCTTTTCTTCGCGGCGGTCTTCCCGGCCAACGTGAAGATGGCCTACGACTGGCGCGACCGGCCGGCGCCCGCGCGGGCCGCCGCCTACGCCCGCCTCCCGCTGCAGGTCCCGCTCATCCTGTGGGCCCGCAAGGCAGGCCGGGCGCAGGTGTAGGCGACTTTCGCCCCGGTGCCGCCCCGGGGCCACCCGCAAGGGGGCGGCCCCGGGGCACGTGCGGGGCCGCCGCTCCACGGTCGGGCGGGACGGAGGGTGCCACGGCCTCCGCCGCGTCGCCGGCGCGGGCAGGCCGGGGCTCGCGCCTGCGTCCGTCGGGACGTCGCGGGCGAGGCACCCCTCGCACGACGGGTGACCGCAGCAGTGGGCGGGACCGAGGAGCTTTCCCCGGCCCGGCCCTCGCCGCCGCTGAGGCCGGACGGACCTGGGACGAGGGGGGCGCGGGGACCGGCCCGTGGGGCCGGCGGGGGTTCGCACCCGTGCCGGAGCGCCGTGCCCGCACGCCTCACCGCCGCCCGTGGGAGGAGAGAGTCAGCGACGAGCCCGCCGCACATGGAGCCCACCGTCCCGCGTCCCGGGGAGCGGCCCGGTCGTGCTGGTGCGGTAAGCGGTGCGTACCGGGTGCGGAGTGCATCGCGTGAGCCCGCATGAGGTGCTCATCGCGCATCGTCTCCAGGGTGTCGGCGGTGTTCGGGGGGCGCCCGGCCGACCCGGCCGATTCCCGTTCGCTTCTGACCGCTCCCGCGCCGCCCTGGGGCCATTGCGGTTGCGCGGTCACCGCCACAGCGGAACGGGGCGTCGCCGCCGGTCGCGCGGCCCGAACGCTGCCCATCTGATGACTGGTGATCACGCGGTGCGTAGGTCACGTCATCGCGCTTGTCGAGAACCCGAGGTTTCCATGCGCCGTCTCATCCTGCCCTGTGTCGGGGCACTCGCCGTCCCCCTCGCCCTCGCGGCCCCCGCTCACGCGATCCCGGACCCGGTGTTCGCGCCCTACACCCAGGCGGCCGCCAAGGTCGCCGCCGACGGCACCCTGCTGAAGCAGAAGAACGTGCTGGCCAGCTCCAAGTTCCAGACGGGGGGCTACTGCGTAAAGGTCGGGCCCGACGCCGTCGACCTCTCCGGCAGCATCGTCCAGGTCAGCGGCGGCCCGGCCGGTGGCAGCGTCCACGCCTACGAAACCCCCACTGCGGCCTGCGGCAACACCACCGACACGATCCTCGTCTACGTGCGCAACCTGAACGGGGCCGCCATCGACAGCCTCTTCACCGTCACCGTCCACTGACCGGGGCCCGTCCCGTCCGCGCACCCGTCGCTTGCCCCCCACCCCCCCATGCCCGGCTCACCGCACCGGTGCCGGGTACCCCGAGAGGCAGTACCCATGTTCAAGACGAAGAAGGCCCGCGTGACGCTGGTGGCCGCGTCCGCTCTCACCGCAGCGACCGTGACCGGCGGCATCGCGCTCGCCACCGGGATCGGCACCCCGGTCAGAGCCCCCCACACGCAGGCCGCCGGACTGATCAAGTACAACGGCGACGTCGACCGCGGCACCGGCATCTCCGAAGTCACCAAGGCCGGCACCGGCATCTACTGCATCAGGTTCGTCGACCCACGGCTGACGGTCCACAACATCACGCCCCAGACCGTGCCGGTGGCCGGAGTCCCGTTCGGCACCGACGCCTACCCGGCCTACACGAAGACCCCTCAGTGCGGCGACCGCGACGACACCCTCACCGTCACGGTCGGCATCGACGGGCAGTACGCCGACCAGGGTTTCTGGCTCCTCGTGCCCTGAGGAGACCGGTGACACGGCTTCCCGACGGCCGCGCGCCCCCTCCGGAAGCCGTACGTCCGGGACCGGAACGGGGCGGGGGCACCCGTTGTCGTGCTGCTGCGCCCGAGCCTTCTCCAAGCCTTCTGCGGGAAGGGCTGGCTCAGGTGGAAGGAGTCCGGCCGGGGGAATCCAGACCAGTGGTCGTGCGAGGCTTGCTGGTCCGCGTGGAGCGGACGACCGGGGACCGTACAGGTGCCGCTGTCGTCTGCTCGGGGTGCGGTTCCTTCAGGACCGCACCCCGAGCACTTCTTTTTCCTTGCACTCCCGTCAGAGCCACAGGTCTCGGTGAGATGGGCGACGAAACCCTTCCAGCGGGCGACACGTCCGCGGCACGTGGCGGGCCGTCTGGTCGTGGGGCGAAGCGACCGCGACGGCCGAGGGCGGCAGCCCGCCGTCCTCGGTGGTGCGCCCGTGCAGGTGGCCGGCTCCGTCGCGGCAGTGGTTCTGCACCGTGGCCTGCCGCAGGGGCTGGAACCTGGGACCGGAAAGGTGGCCTGCCGCATGCTTCCCGACGTGCTCCAGCAACCGGACGGCGTCACTGCCTGTGGCAAGGATCCCGTCCTTGGGGCGGGTGGGTTCTTGCCCAACCCGACCGGACGGCCGTAGCGGCGTCCCGTCCCCTCGTCGACCAGATCCGCCCGCAGGTGCGGAGCGGTAACGGCCGTTCTTCCAGCGCGGCGGGAAGGCCTCGGTGTCTTGATGGCGGTTTTGGCTGCTCTGGCGGCGTGTGCCGGCCCGTACCAGTACTACGAGGGAACGGGGATCCACGACGCCACGGCGGCCGAAGTCGCCGGGAGCTGGGAAAACGTCGAGGGGACCCGCATGGCGCTTCGTGAAGACGGATCGGCCCTTCTCGAAAAGCTCGACGGGTAGGACCTCGACTTCGAGGACGGCTGGCGCCTCTCCGGTACGGGAACCTGGCAACTGACCGACGGCGACGGCGGACGGGTCGTCCGACTCCCACTGACGACCCGAACACGAGTCGAGAGGCGCTTTCCCGTGGGTGTGGCTGCCCTGCCCCCTCGGTTCCGGAACTCCCGCCGACATGCTCGTGGTTCTTCCTTGTGGACCGCGATCAGCACGATGGGCTGGTGCTGTTCTTCATGTACGGCGATCCGGACATGTCGGCCGGGTCGAAATGTGGTGGCCGGCCGCCGCGGTGAGCACCGGCTCGTGGCCGACGCACTCCCGTCCCGGATCGATCACGCGTCGTCCCCGAGCTGTGCCGCGGGCTTCCCGCCTGGACCATACTGGCAGGGGCGGCGTGCCACAGCCGTGCCGGCTTCACGACCGGGCGGGGGCGGGGCGCGCGCATGTCGACGTCTGCGAGGGGAGTCACATGAGCACGGCGAAGGACCTGTTCGTCATTGCGATGGGGACCGGGCACGAGCCACCCGTCGGCCAGGGGGACCTGTCGCTCGCCCTCGCGGGGGCCGAGTTGATCGACCTCCTCGGTGCCGGACACGTGACCGTGGACGGCGACCGGGTGGTACCGGGAGGGGCGTCGGCTCCTGACGACCGGCTCCTCGGTGAGGCGTTCAGCCGGATCGTCCGGACGGCGCCGTACGAGGGCATCGAGGACTGGCTGTGGCGCCGGGGCAGGGACCTCTCGGCCACGTACCAGAGCGCGCTGGAGGCGGACGGGGAGCTCGCGCGGAAGCGAGGGGGTCGCCTGGCACTCGGCGCGCGACGCGTGGAACCCGTCGACACGGCGGCCCGCCACGGTGCGGTCGAGCGCTGGGAACGCAGGGAACCCGTCCTGGTCGCGCTCGCCTCGGCCGTCGGCATCGGCGCCGTACCGTCCGATGCGGAGCCAGGCCTCGACGACGAGGCCGCCACGGCCGTGGTCGCCGCCGTTTACGACGCGATCATGGAACTGGAGGCCGTCCGCCAACGACGGACCATCGAGAACGCCGCCTTCGCCAACCTCTGGCGCGGGCCGTGAGCCGGCCCGCGGCCCCCTCGCCAGCACCACGCTGAAGGCGAGCGGCCACCAGGCTGCCGACCAGGAACGGCCACGGCCCCGTGGCCTTCACCTCGTGCCCCCGCGCCACTGACGAGTGTCCGGGCGTACTGCACGGGCATCCGCGCACCGCGACCCGTCTCCGCGGAGGCCGCATGGGACCGTTCTGCCGCCTTGAGGCGGGCCTCGGAGGATGAGCGAAGGCCCGCTGGACGGGCAGACCGGGTCGTCGTGCCGCGTCACGGGCCGTCCCGACCAGGCGTCCGGCCTCGTCGTGGTCCCGGCACTCCAGCGTGGCCCGGGCGAGCAGGTCGAGCTGGAGGACGTCGCCACGGACGGGAAACGGCCACAGGCCTCGGTTCGGGTGGGGGCGGCGCGGGCATGGAGGGCAAGACTCCGCCGAGGGCTGCGACGATTTCCGCGGCCGCGAGCAGGCCGCGCCCGTCGCGCGACGCTGGTCGCGCGGTCAGCCGACGCCTACAGCCTTGAGCCGGCCAACCCCCTCTCGGCGTCCTCCCCGCACACGCACGACCTGTGTGTCGCCGCGTTCCGGCTGCTGGAACGCCATCACGTTCCAGCGGGCCCGGATCACCCCGGTCGCCGAGAGCCTCCGCCCGGCCGGTGAAGAGCCCGTCACCCAGGTCTCCCTCGACCCGTCCCGGCCGAACCGGCTGCGCCCGGAGCCGGCCCAGGACCGCATCGACACCAAGTGTGGGCGCCGCCTCACCGGGCCGGCGGGCCCCTGTCTGAAGGCCGGCTGACGCATCACGACCATCGACCCGGCCACCTGGGGTGGTCCCGGGCGCGGATTCCGCTGTGCCCGAATCCGGACGAGTCCGCTAGTCAGCGGTATCAGGTGCTAGCTATGGTGGTGTGCCATGGCGAAGCAGACGAACATCCGGCTGAACGACGATGTGAGGGCGGCTGCCGAGGACCGGGCCGCACGCCGCGGCCTGAGCCTTCAGGGATACGTGGCTGACTTGATCGAGGCCGATGTGAACCAGTCGCGTGCCGCCTTCATGGCCGGCGCCGCGGCGTTCCTGGCCGGGTACGCGGACGTGTTCGAGGCTGAGGTCGGTGAAGACCGGTATCCCGGCCTCCCTGAAGGCCTGAAGCCGAGCGCGCCGCAGGACGCCGCGTGAATCTTCGCATCGACCTGGCCTGGATCCTGGCGGTGGCGCAGCAGATTCCGGGCGACCCGGAGGTTGTCGACTACGGCGTCCCTGTCGCGGCGGAGGCGCGTCACCGGGCGGAGATCCTCGACCACCAGGTCTACCCCGAGCCCCATCACAAGGCTGCGGCGCTGCTGTGCGAGCTGGCGAGGAACCCCAGCTTGGAGATGAGGAACCTGCTGTTCGCCGCCACGGTGACCGCGGCGTACCTGTCGGCGTGCGGCCTGCCGGTGAGTCCTGGCCTGGACAGTGTCCTTCCGCTGGCCCGCGCCGCCCGCGAAGGTCTCCCGGTGCGTGACGTCGCAGCTCAGATCAAGACCTGGACGAGCTGAACCTCGCTTGGGGCGAAGAAGAAGGTTGCGGGCCAAGCCCAGTACCTCTGGGGCGGCTGCCGGTGGCACGGGGAGTGACAGCCCCGTGGGACTGCCGGGAGAGGCCGTGTTCGATCATGAGCGTGCCTCGGCCGTGGTAGGGGCCCTCACTCCCTTTGGTCGTGGCCAAGTGGCAACACGGAGCGATTCTGTCGGGGACGTTGGCGTTCTGGGGGCAAGGGCTGTCGGCGCTTGGGACGCTGCGAACAGCCCTGCGTGATTCCGTGTCCTCCCCGGACCCCGGCCGACGGGTCGTAGCCGGACGCTCCGGAGGGGCCCAACGGAAACGCGGGCGGCGGCCACGGCAAGGTCATGGGCGGGCGTGAAACCTGGCCCTCACCTCGGGGCGGAGCGATCGGGCCACTTCTGGGTCGAAGGGCTCGGTGCTGGGGGTGAGCATTGCCGCGGCGGCCACGGCCACGCCCAGGGTGGTGGCGCTGACGGGATCGTCGCCTGCGGTCAGCCGCGCGGCAATGGCGGCCACCATGCCGTCTCCCGCGCCGGCATCGCTCAACGGCTCGCCGGGCAGCGGTGGCGCGTGCAGTTCGGTGTGGCCGTGACCGGTCGAGCACACCGCACCCAGCGCTCCCACCGTGGTGACGGCGACTTCGGCAGCTCCTGTGGTGAGCAGGTGCTCGTTGACGGCCCGGGCGTCGTCGAGGCTGCGGATGTCCCGGCCGGTCAAACTCGTGGCCTCTGTCCGGTTGCAGCGGAGGAGGAAGACGCCTTCCGTGAGCGCTCCACTGAGCGCCGGCCCGGAGGTGTCCAGGATCAGCCGTGATCCGGCTTTCCTGATACGGCGGGCGGCGAGCGCGTAGAAGTCGGGGGACAGACCGTGGGGCAGGCTGCCGCTGGCCACGACGTACGGGTGGTCGCCGGCAGCTCGCTCCAGCACGTCCAGGCATCGCATCCCTTCGTGTGCGTTCACTCGTGGGCCGGGCGGCACGATGTGGTAGCTGTGACGCCTTTCGGTCTCGAACAGCACGAGTGCTTCGCGGGTCTCGTCCTCGATGTCGACGGCGACGTGGTCGATGCCTTCTGCGTTCAGCAGCCGGTTCAGGCGCAGACCGGCCTCGCCTCCGGCGGTGTGGACGGCGGTGGCCCGTCCTCTGAGCCGTACGACACCACGGGCGACGTTGATCCCCCCGCCCCCGGCGGCCACCGACCTCACCCGGGCACGGCTCTTGCCGACGGCTGTCAGCCGCTCGACCTCCCAGGCGAGATCGACGGTGGGGTTCAGCGTCAGGGTGAGGACGGACGGCCCAGCAGCCTCATCCTCCGAACCTGCCGAACCCTCCGAGCCCCTTGGACTTTCGCCGCTCCTGCCCACGGCGGGGTCCGGTGGCCCGAGCGTGTTCATCGCGGTACCCAGGCGGTCGTGCCCGTCCGCGTTCGGTGTACCGCCTCCTGGACGCGACCTTGCGTCATCGCACTCACCTTCGTGGACGGGGGTACGAACCTGTTCTCCATGCTCGGACAGCGCCGGGCCACCTGCATGTCGGCCCGGGGCGGATCGACCGGTCTCGAGCCCGGAGGAGCAGCGCCGGAGCAGGTCGGCGCTGCCGTCCACGGCTGCCAGGGGGATGCCCCCAGTCCTGGCGTGCGCTTGCCGAGAAGGCCCCGACTGCTACGCCTGCTACAGGGACGTCGACGTCGTGGCCGCGGTCACGGAGGACCCGGGGCCCGCCCGGCTGGTCGCCCGCTTCGTACCGCCCGGGGCGTCAGGGGAGGAAGCAGCCGGGTACGGTCAGGCCCCGCGCGAACGGGCGTTCGCACCGGGCGGCCCGGGTGGTTCCTCGAGCACGCTCCAGGCGACCGGCCCCAGGAGGTCGGCCAATCGCTGGAAGACGTCGATGAGCATGTCGTCCACGGTGAGGACGCCAACGACTCGGTGATCCTCAAGGACGGGCAGGCGTCGGACACCGCCCGTGCGGAAGGTCCGGTAGGCCGTGTGGACGTCGTCGGCGGTGTTCACCGTGATCACGGGTGAGGTCATCACCGAGTCGATCACCTCGTTCGTGTCGAGGCCCCTGGCGAGAACGGCCAGCGCGAGGTCGCGGTCGGTGACGATGCCGCGGAGTGCGTCGCCCTCGGTGACGATCACGGAACCGACCCCGTACTCGGCCATCTCGCGGGCGACTTGCCGCAGCGGTGTGCCCACGGGCACGGACACGGCCGGATGGCTCATCGCCTCGGTCACCCTCATCGACGAGCCCTCACAGTCCCTGGGCCAGTAGCAGCTCGTGCGCCAACCGGGCGCCGCGTGCCGCCTGCTTCTCCCGTTCGACGTCCTCCGAGGGGATCTCCTCCAGTCCTTCGGCCAGCGCTTTGACCGCCTGTGCCAGGACCTGCACCTGGGTCTCCAGGACGCGCAGCCTCTCGTGCTCGTTCGGGGCGATGTTCCCGGACATCACGTCTCCTTTCGTGAGGGGGTGGGGTTGGGGGTGGGGCACCGAGGGAGCGGTTCGCCCGTTCGGTGGGGTGGGTCGTGTGTGGGCCTGGTCGGGGTCGCCCGCGGCGGCGCCTTCTGCTGCTAGTCCGGGTCCATGTAGGGGCGGCGGAAGACCAGGCGGCCGGTGTCGTGCGGGCGTACGGCTGCCAGGGCCCGGGAGACCGAGGCCTCCAGGGGACCGCTGGTGTCGATCGCGACGGCTTCCGCCCACGGCGGCTCCTTCGCCGCCATGACGGTGGCCACGTCGAGGTCGGCATCGGACGGCCCGGAGGGACGGCCTTGCAGGCGGGCCGCGGTCGTCTCGTCCGGCACCCGGCAGTGCAGGGCCACGAGGTCGGCGCTGGTGCGTTCGGCGACGCGCCGGGCGGCTTCGCGCTGTGCGGTGTTCGACCAGCTGGCGTCCAGGACGACGGACTCGCCGCGGGACAGCAGGGCGGATGCGCGCTTGAGCAGGGCGGCGTAGGTCGTGGCGGTCCACTCGGGCGTGTACAGGCCCTCGCCGTAGGGGGCCGCAGCGGACCGGTCCGCCGGGATGCCGGCGAGTTCCTTGCGGAGGCGGTCGCTGCTGAGGAGCGTGACGCCCAAACGGTCGGCGAGTGCGCCGGAGAGGGTGGATTTTCCGCTGCCGGGAAGTCCGCCCACGAGGGTGAGGCCGACGGCGGAGGTGCGCAGATGCCGCAAGGCCGTGGTGATCAGTCGTCGTGCGGTGAGGTCGGCGTCGGGCGTGCCCTGGCGGGCTTGGATGAGGGAGACCTTGGCGCGGACGAAGGCGCGGTAGGCGACGTAATGGTGCCGCAGGGACGGCGGCGCGGGATCGCCGGAGTACTCGCCGTAACGGGCGAGGAAGAACGCCGCCAGATCCGGGGCGTCGAGCTGTTCCAGGTCCATGGCGAGGAAGGCGGCGTCGTCCAGGCCGTCGACGTAGCGCAGGTGGTCGTCGAACTCCAGGCAGTCCAGCACCCGGGGCCCGTCATCGAGGCAGAAGACGTCCTCAGCGAGCAGGTCGCCGTGCCCGTCGACGATGCGGCCCTGCTCGATGCGCACGTCGAACAACGGCTCACGACCGGCGAGATAGCGGCGGACCAGCCGCTCGACCTCCGCCACGTCTTCCAGCACGCGCCCTTCCCCGACCATCTCGCGCACCTGCGCGAAGCTCGCCTCCCAGCGCGCGGACAGGGCGTCCCGGGTGCCCTGCGCGTCCACGTCCGGCGTGCGGGGCGCGTTCGCGTGGCGAGTGGCGAGCAGCCGGGCGACGGCCCGCAGAGCGCCGTCGACCACCGCACCTTCTCGTACGAGCCGGGACAGGCGTCGCTCGGCGGGCATGCGGCGCATCGCCACCAGCGGCTCGGGCGCCCCTGCGTCCGGGACGCGGAGCTCGCCCACGCCCAGGTAGACGTCCGGGGCGAAGCGGCGGTTGAGGGCGACTTCCCGCTCGCACGCGGCACGCCGTGCCTCCACGGTGCTGTAGTCCAGGAACGTCAGGTCGATCGACTTCTTCAGCTTGTAGGCGCGATCGCCGACGAAGAACACGACCGCGGTGTGGGTCTCGCGCACCTCCGCCCGCGGGAGCGCGCCGGTGTCAAGGGCCGCGTCGGGCCGGAGGCCGGCAGCGTGCTCCTGGCGCGCCGTCGTGATCAGCTCGTTCAACGGGGTCGGCTCAGTCATGGGGGACGACGGCGACAGGGCAGCGCGCGTGGTGCAGGGCGGCATGGGCCACGGGACCGAGGCGGGGTGCGAGCGGAGGGCGGTGCTTGCGCCGTCCGACGACCAGGAGTTCGACACCCTCTGCGGCGCGCACGACGGCCTCGGCCGGGCTCTCGAGTCGGACGGCGCTGACCGGCTCCACGCCGGGGAACTTCTCGTGCCAGGGATGCAGGACCTGGTCCAGCTGCTTTCGCGTCTCCTCCGTGATCTCCTTGGTGACCTCGTGATCCGCGCCCCATGGAGTGTGCGCATGGAGCGGCAGGCTTCGGCCGTGGACGACCTGAAGGGGCACGCCGCGGGCCGCGGCGGCCTCGAAGGCGAAGGCGAGCAGGTCGTCGCAGGGGCCGTGCAGCTTCAGCGCGACCACGACGCCGCCGGGGGCGGGCGACGTGCCCCTTCCGCGGGGTTCGGGACGGACCAGGACCACGGGCCGCGTGGCCCGGGCCACGACGGCCATGCTGACGGAGCCGAGGAAGTAGCTCTCGGCGGACGTCAGGCCGCGCGAACCCAGCACGGTCAGCTCGGCCTGCGATGCCGCCTGCACCAGCGCGCCCTGTGCGTCGTCGGCGACCAGGTCGCCGACGATCACGAGGCCCGGGTGGCGGGCCTGGAGTTCTGCCCGTGCCTTGTGCACGAGGCGCTTCGCCCAGTAGTTCTGATCGATCTCCGACGCGGCGCGGACCGGCTCTGGCGCGAGCACGGGCCAGGCGTGCACCAGGCGCAGCGTCAGCTTGCGCCGCTCGGCCTCGTCCGCGGCCCAGTAGGCGGCGGCCATGCTCTCGGCCGAGCCGTCGAGGCCGACCGTGACGACTGGCTCCATGGCACGTGTCTCCCTCTCGTACGACGCCGCAGGCGAAGGCACACGGGCGTCGGCTTCTGAGCACCGAAGGACGCCCCTTCCTCTCTTTCGAGGAGTACCCCAGATCGTCCGGCCGCGCATGCGGGCCGCGACGTGACCCGGCTGGGGAGCCCCGGGGCATCGCAACTGTGCGCCGGAGGGCCGGTGGGTCCCTGGAAGCAGTGCCCCTTCGGCCCTGTTACGGGCCCGTCCGGCACTCGGACGGCACGCCTGCGGGTGTCAGGGTGACGGTGACAGGCCGAGCCACGATGCAAGGAGCGAACGATCATGTCAACGGACATGGAACGCCGCCGCAGCCGCTTCCCCGAGTTCCCCGACGTCAGGGACTGGTTCGGCGACCTTCCCCGCTTCCCGATGTGGCGCACGGCCTTCGGCCGGCACGCCATCCCGATCGAGGTGACGAGCGGGGAGGGACGGTACGTGCTGAAGGCGGAGCTGCCCGGCGTGGACCCCGACAAGGACATCACCATCACGGTGGACGGCGACGTGCTCACGGTCAGCGCCGAGCACGAGGAGAGCAGCGAGACGAAGGACCACTCCGAGTTCCGCTACGGCTCCTTCGAGCGCGTGGTGCGCCTGCCGGAGACGATCGACCCCGAAGACGTCAAGGCCGAGTACACCGACGGCATCCTCACCGTCAGCGTCTCCATCCGCCAGCCCCGGGAGAGCCGCTCCCACACCGTTCCCGTGACCCGTGCAGGGGGATCGGGCGAGGCGGAATCCGCAGCGTGAACCCCTGCCGGATCCCGAAGTCACCCCGCGGGGTCGACACCCTCACACCGCGCTGAGCCCGTGCGGACCCGGCGCGGGCCGTCCCACCTGGAGGCCCGCCATGCGCGACCGACCGACACCGCCTCCCGGGCAGCCACAGCGGCCCCGGCACGACGGTCGGAACGGCGACCCTGCCGATCCGGACGTCAATGCCCTGCGCCGCCCCTGCGACCGGACCCGTACCCGCTGGCACGTCGGCCTCGCCCTCGCAGTGCTCATCGCCTTGATCTGCGGCGTGATCGCGGGCGCCCGCATGTGGAGCGACGCGGCACGAACCGCCCACGACGAGGCCGCCCACCGCCACGAGACCACCGCGACCACCCTGGCCCGCGCCACCAGCGCAGCGACGTCGGCTCGCGACGGCACACCCCCTGTGCTCGTCGACGCCGCGTGGCACGCCCCCGACGGCACACCGCGCACGGGCAAGGTCGCCGTCCAGCCGCGTACCGCCGAAGGCACCACGGTGACGATCTGGGTCGACGACGCAGGGGCGGTCACCCGTGCCCCGCGCAGCACGGCCGAGGGACAGCTCGCCGCCGCCGTCGGAGGCACGTTCATCGCCGGGGCGCTCGCCCTGACCGCCGCCGGCGTGGTCGGCCTGCGCCTGCGGCGCACCGAGGCCGCCACCCTGGAGGAATGGGAGGGCGAGTGGGCCGTCGTCGAACCGCTGTGGACCCACCGCGGGGGCGCCTGAACCGGTCCGGAGCGGTGAATACCGTGCGGTGTCCTCGGTGGTCGGCAACCCTGGGCCGCACGTCCTGCCATGCCGTCGGGTGCGGGACCAGCAGGCTCAAGCCCCACCGGGCTGTGGCCTGACCGCCACGAGACCGACGCGTTCCCGGGCCACCACACCTTGCACGCCCTGCGCTCCGGAAAGGCCACCGGCACGCTGTCGGTCAACGCCTCCACCGGCGCCGCATGGGACCACACCCGGCACGGCCCCCACATCGCCACCAGCGAGCACTGACACGCACGGAAGGCCGTGGGGAAGGACACAGGAAGGCCCGGTCGCCGCCACGGCAGGAGACGGCCACGGCAGGGGACGGCCACCGTCCTGACGGGGGTCGGCCACGCCGCTGTGCGCAGGCGGGGCGGGAGCCGGGGCCGAACGGGTGGTGGCGGGGCGCGTCGTCTCCGCCGTGGGCGGTGTGCCCGGGAAGACTGGCGGGATGGACGGCGCAGGGCGGACGGTGGTCATCGGCGTGGGCAACGAGTTCCGCCGCGACGACGGTGTGGGGTGGGTCGTGGTGGACCGCCTCGCCGAGCCGGACCCCAGGGCACCCGATCTGACCGGAGTGGAACTCGCCTTCTCCGACGGTGACCCGGGGCGGCTGATCGGGATGTGGCAGGGGGCGGCGCTCGGCATCGTCGTCGACGCCGCGCACGCCCATCCCGGGTGCCCCGGCCGGGTGCACCGGCTGGAGGTGAAGCAAGGGGAACTGGCCGCGTCGGCAGCGGCCAGTTCCCACGGCATGGGCCTGGGCGAGGCCGTGGAACTGGCCCGCGTCCTGGGGTGGCTGCCCCAGCGGCTGGTCGTCTTCGCGGTCGAAGGCGAGGACGCCTCGGTCGGCCGTGGCCTCTCCGCGCCGGTCCAGGCCGCTGTCGCGTCGGTGGCCAACCGTGTACGGCGAGAGATCCTTCGCCACCGCGGAGCCCTGAAGGGACTGTCGACATGAGCGGGGCGAGGCGGGCGTGGCGCGTCGAGGTCTCCCGCACCGTCCGGGGCGGGGGCTTCCGGTCCTCCGTCCACTGCACGGCCCACGCGCTCGGTCGGGACGGCCGGGTCTGCAACGCCGACGGTCATGTGATCGCGGTGGCCGGGCCCCGGGACGCACCGGAGACGTTCCTGACCCGCTGCCGGGACTGTGTCCCGCCCCTGGCCATCGTCGACACGCTCACGATGGCCCGCCCGGCTCGCGCAGGGACGAGGGGGAAAGGAGGCCGCGGCGTGTGTCCCGGCATCCCGGGACGCGTGATGGACATCCGGCAGGTCCACGAGGTCGAGGCGCAACGCACCCTCGCGGTGCTGGACGCGAGGGGCGGCGTGGAGGACGAGTCGGAGGAGCTCCTGCCATGACGGTTGACGCCGCAGTCATCGACACCGAAGGTCTGGAAGGGCTGGTGGCCGCGCTCATCCGGCGCGGGCGCACCGTCGTGGGCCCCACGGTACGCGACGACGCCATCGTGCTGTCCGAGCTCACCTCCGCCCGCGAACTGCCCTACGGGTGGGGTGTGGAGCTGGAGGCCGGCAGCTACCGGCTGCGGCGCCGCGCCGACCGGATGGCCTTCTCCCACAGCGCTGGCCCGCAGTCGTGGAAGCACTACCTCCATCCGGAGCGAGTGCGGCAGTGGAGCGCCGAGCGCGGCCCGGACGGCACGGTGACGGTGACCGAGGAGGCGGACCGGCCGCCGGCCTACGCATTCCTGGGCGTGCGCCCCTGCGACCTGGCCGCCATCGCCACTCAGGACCGCGTGCTGATGGGCGGTCCGCACACCGATGACGTCTACCGGCGCCGCCGCACCGGAGCGTTCCTGGTCGTGGTCGAGTGCGTCGAGCCGGGCGCCACCTGCTTCTGCGTCTCCATGGGCACCGGCCCGGCCGCGCACGGCTCGTACGACCTGGCGCTGACGGAGGTGCACGACGAGCGCGGGCACCGCTTCTGGGCGCGCGCCGGCAGCGAGGCGGGCGCCGAGGTGCTCGCGGAGCTGCCCCGCCTGCCCGCCGACACGTCCACGGCCGACGCGGCCCGGGACGCGGTCAGCCGGGCCGCCGGGCGCATGGGGCGGACCATGCCCGAAGTGGACCTGCACGACCTGATGCGCGACACGCGCGAGGCCGAGCGCTGGAACGACGTCGCGGCCCGATGCCTGACCTGCGGCAATTGCACCATGGTCTGCCCGACGTGCTACTGCACCACCACCGAGGACGTCACCGACCTCACCGGCGACCACGCCGAGCGCTGGCGGCGCTGGGACGTGTGCTACGACCTGGACTTCACCCATCTGCACGGCGGGTCCGTCCGGCAGAGCGGGCGGAGCCGCTATCGGCAGTGGCTCACCCACAAGATCGGCACCTGGCACGACCAGTTCGACACGTCCGGCTGTGTGGGCTGCGGCCGGTGCATCGTGTGGTGCCCGGTCGGCATCGACATCACCGAGGAGGCCCACGCCCTGCACGCCGAGCGCGCCGCGGGCCCGCAGGTCGAGGCCGACGGGGAGGAGACGTCAGAGGGGGAAGGGCATCCGTGACGACCATGACCGGCTTCACGGCGGGCCTGACCCCCGGTCAACGCGAGCGGCTCCACGCCCTGGCCCGACCCGTGTCGTTCCCGCCCGGGCACAGGGTCTTCGACGAGGGCGAAGACGCGGACCGCTTCTGGATCCTGTCCCAAGGCTCGGTGGCGCTCGACATCCAGGCCCCCGGCCTTCCCGTGCCCGTCATCGAGACGCTCGGTCCGGGCGACCTGCTGGGGTGGTCCTGGCTCTTCGAGCCCTACCGCTGGCACCTGGGCGCCCGCACCCTCACCTCCGTGACCGCAGAGGAGTTCGACGCGGCCGCCGTGCGCGCCGCCTGCGAGCAGGACACCGGCTTCGGATACGCCATGGCGCGCGCCGTCGCCGCGGTGACGGGACAGCGTCTGAAGGCGACCCGGGTCCGGCTCCTCGACCTCTACGGACCGCCCCACGGAGGTGGGCGGTGACCCTTCCGCGGATCCACGAGGTGCTGCACCGCGAACAGGAGACGGCGGACACCGCGACCCTCGTCCTGAGGCCGATCGAGGCGGCGCTGCCGCCTTTCCTCCCCGGCCAGTTCGCAATGGTCTACGCCTTCCCCCGCGGCGAGGTCCCCCTCTCCCTGGCCGGCATGCCTCACTCCGGGGCCGGCCTGACGCACACCGTCCGGGCCGTCGGGCCGGTCACCCGGGCACTGCACGACCTGCGGCCCGGACAACAGGTCGGAGTGCGCGGCCCGTTCGGAATCCCCTGGGACCTGGCAGCGGCCCACGGACGGGACCTGCTGCTGATCGCGGGCGGCCTCGGACTGGCCCCGCTGCGCCCACTGCTGCAGGCGGCACTCGCCGACCGGCGCCGCCACACCGGCATCACGCTCCTCATCGGCGCCCGCACCCCCGCCGACCTGATCTACCGCCACCAGTACCAGCTCTGGAGCGAGCACGCCCGGGTGGCCGTCACCGTGGACCGCCCGGACGAGCACTGGACCGGGGAGGTGGGGGTCGTCACCACGCTCCTGGACCGCGTGCCGTTCCACCCCGAGCGCACCACCGCCTATCTGTGCGGCCCTGAGGTGATGATGCGCGTCACCGCCCGGGACCTCGCCCATCGCGGCGTTCCCGCCGCGCACACCTTCCTCTCCCTGGAACGCACCATGCGCTGCGGCACCGGACACTGCGGCCAGTGCCAGCTCGGCCCGCTGCTGCTGTGCCGGGACGGCCCCACCACCACCTGGGACCAGGCCGAACCCCTTCTCGCCGTCCGGGAGCTGTGAGAGCCGTGACCACCGACAACCGCGACCCCCACCCCCGAACCCAGCGCCGGGCCGACCGCGGACCGACCCTGGCCGTATGGAAGTTCGCCTCCTGCGACGGCTGCCAGCTGACCCTCCTGGACTGTGAGGACGAGCTGCTGCCGCTCTCCGAGCAGCTGGAGATCTCCTACTTCCCGGAAGCCACCAGCAGCGCCGGCCCGGGACCGTACGACCTCTCCCTGGTCGAAGGCTCCGTCACCACCCCGGCGGACGCCGCACGCATCCAGCACATCAGGGCCGTCTCCCGCCACCTGGTCACCATCGGCGCCTGTGCGACCGCCGGGGGGATCCAGGCGCTGCGGAACTTCGCCGACGTCGCCGAGTTCCGTGCGACCGTCTACGCCAGCCCCGACTACATCGACACCCTCGACGAGTCCACCGCCATCTCCCTCAACGTGCCGGTCGACTTCGAACTGCGCGGCTGCCCCATCGACCGCGGCCAGCTGCTGGAGGTCATCACCGCCTTCCTGACCGGCCGCCGTCCCGACATCCCCGACCACTCCGTGTGCTTCTCCTGCAAGCGTCGCGGCACGGTCTGTCTGACCGTCGCGAAAGGCGTACCGTGTCTGGGGCCGGTCACCCACGACGGGTGCGGCGCCCTGTGCCCGTCCTACGGGCGCGGCTGCTACGGCTGCTTCGGCCCCTCCGGTTCCACCAACCTCCCCGCCTTCATCCCGCTGCTGCGCCGGGACGGCATGACGGACACCGATGTGGTGCGGGTGCTGCGGACCTTCAACGCCGCAGCGCCCGAGTTCGCCGAAGCTTCCACCGCGTTGGAACACACCGGCCGGGACGCCGCCGAGCGGCCCCAGGAGGAGCGGTGACGCACCGAGGCTCCAGAGTCGTCCATGTCGGCGGGCTCTCCCGCGTCGAGGGCGAGGGCGCGCTCCACCTCCGCGTGGACCAAGGACGCATCACCGCCGCGCGGCTGCAGATCTATGAACCCCCGCGTTTCTTCGAGGCGTTCCTGCGCGGTCGTGCCCATACCGAACCGCCGGACATCACCGCCCGTGTGTGCGGCATCTGCCCGGTGGCCTACCAGATGAGCGCATGCAAAGCCGTGGAGGACGCCTGCGGGGTGACGGTCACCGGACCGCTCGCCGGGTTGCGTCGGCTGCTGTACTGCGGGGAGTGGATCGAGAGCCAGACGCTGCACATCTACCTCCTCCACGCCCCCGACTTCCTCGGCTACCCCGATGCCATCACCATGGCCCGCCGCCACCGCGCCGACGTCGAGCGCGGCCTCCGGATCAAGCAGGCGGGCAACTCCATCGTCGAACTGCTCGGTGGGCGCGCCATCCACCCGATCAACGTCCGCCTCGGTGGCTTCCACCGCACCCCTGCCCGGGCCGACCTCGCGCCGCTGGCCGAGCGCCTGCGCCGGGCACGGGAGGACGCCCTGCGCACCGTGGAGTGGGTGGCCGGTTTCGACTTCCCCGACGCCGGCTGCGACGCGCAGCTGTTGGCGCTGGCCGAGCCCGGCCGCTACGCCATCGACGGCGGGACACCCACGGTCATGACCGCCCCGGGCTCCGCAGGCCTCGCCCCGGACAGCACCCGCGCCTTGCCCACCCGGACCTTCCTCCTCCGCGACTTCGAACACCACGTCGTCGAACGACGGCTTCCGCACTCCACCGCTCTGTACTCCTCCCTCGACGGTCATCTGCACCTGACCGGCTGCTTGGCCCGGTACGCCGTCAGCGGGCGCTGGTTGTCTCCCCTCGCCCTCCAGGCGGCGCACACCGCCGGGCTGGGCGACCCCCGCGCGGGCGTCGTCTGCCGCAACCCCTTCCGCAGCATCCTCGTGCGCGCCGTGGAGGTGGTCTACGCACTGGACGAGGCGCTGCGCCTGATCGACGCCTACGAGCCGCCACCCGCCCCGGCCGTGCCCGTGCCACCCCGCGCCGGGATCGGCCGAGGCGTCACCGAAGCCCCGCGAGGCCTGCTCTACCACCGCTACGGCCTGACCGCCGACGGCACCATCACCAGCGCCTCCCTCATCCCGCCCACCGCCCAGAACCAGGACGCGATCGAAGACCACCTCCGTTCCGTCGTGCAGGACCGCCTCGACACCCACACCGGGCTCGACGGCCTCGACGACGACGAGCTGCGCCTGCTCTGCGAACGCGCCATCCGCAACCACGACCCGTGCATCTCCTGCTCCGCCCACTTCCTCGACCTCACGGTCGAACGCCACCGGGACCGTTGATCCGTCCACCGGCAGGAGGGCGGGCGGGCCGGCTCGAGCACTCGGCAGGTCGCCTCCACCGGCACCCGGTGACGAGACGTGCGACCGGGCCGGCCGCGCGGTGAAGCGGCCCGTGGCACGCTTCCCGATGGTCTCGACGCCTCGCTCGTGACCGTCCCTCGTGCCCCTCGGCGGTTCACAGCCGGACGACGACCAGGGCGATGTCGTCCCGTGCGCCGCTTGCCACGCCGAGGTCGGCCAACAGGGCGTCGGCCAGGCGCTGCGGGCTGTGGGAGCTGTACCGTCCCAGGGACTCGGCCAGGCGGGTCAGGCCCACGTCGATGTCCTCGCCGCGGCGTTCGATCAGCCCGTCGGTGTAGAGCACGAGGGTGTCGCCGGGGAGATAGGGCCGTACTGCCTGGGGGCGGGGAACATGCTGGGGCCGGGCGCCCAGGGGCGGGTCGACGGCCTGGTCCAGCAGCTCGCAGCTGCCGTCCGCGTGCGCCAGGGCCGGGGGAGGGTGCCCCGCGTTGCTGTAGATGATCAGACGGCTGCGGGGGTCCACCATCGCCTTTGCGGCGGTCGTGTTCAGCGCCCCCTCGACCGAGCGGGCGTACAGGCCCAGGACCTCCAGTGCCTGGGCGGGCCGCTCCAGGGCACGGATGGCCGCGCTCAGCGCACTGCGCAGCATGCCCATGACGGCGGCGGCCTCCAGGCCGTGGCCGACGACGTCACCCACTGCGACCGCGAAGCGGCCGTCCGGCAGATCCACCATGTCGTACCAGTCCCCGCCCACGTTCAGGGACCCGATGGCCGGCAGATAGCGCACCGCGACGTCGTCGTGGCGGGCCAGGTCGGGTACCTGCAGCATGGCCTCCTGCAGGGTGACGGCGATCTCACGCTCGCGTGCGTGGGACTGGCGCAGCTCCTCGTTGAGGCGCTGCAGCTCGCGGGCCCGCGCGTACAGCTCGGCCTCCAGGGCCTCCCGCTCGGTCAGCTGCCGGGTGGGCGAGGTCCGATGGCCGGAGCCCCGCGACCGGACGAAGGCGGTCACGTCCTCGACCCGGTGGATGATCCACTCCACGCTGCCGTCCAGCGCGAGGATCGGGGTGTTGATCGGCGACCACCAGCGCTCCTCGAAGGTGCCGGGCCGGTTGGTGACGGGGATGTCGTACTTCTGCAGAGCCATCGTGTCCGGCTCGCGCGAGAGGAGGACACGGTGAAGGGAGGCGTTCAGGTTGCGGACTCCGTCGGCATCGGGATCGGCCGGGTTGTCCGGGAAGGCGTCGAAGAGGTACCGCCCCAGCAGCTCCTCCCGGGTCCGACCGGTTGCCTCCAGATAGGCCCGGTTCACCTCCGCGATCACCAGGTCCGAGCCCAGCACCAGATACGGGCTCGGTGTCGCCGCGAACAGTGCCGCGTAGTCCAGGTCCGCCATGACCGACCCCTTCTGCCCGCCCCGCCATGTCATGGTCTCACTGGCTCATCACCTGGTCGCGCCACTTCCCTTTCCCTTTTCCGCATGGCGTCCGGCACCATTCCGCGAAGCCGGGCCGACGTGCGCGGCGGAGGGGGTCAGCGGTTCGCCTTCGCGTGGAACTCGCGGAACGCGGCGAAGGCGCGCGGGCCGTAGACCGTGGCCGGGCCGCCGTTCAGGAGGATCGCGACGCCGATGGCCTCGGCGACCTCCTCCTGGCTCGCGCCCTGCCGGGCGGCCCCGTGGGCATGGGCTGCGATGCAGCCGTCGCACTCCTTGCTGACGGCGATGGCCAGCGCGATGAGCTCCTTGGTCCTGACGTCCAGGGCACCGGGGGCGAGCGCGGCTTCGTGGAGTTGCTTGTAGCCCTCGTACACCCGGGGAAGGGCACGCCGCAGTTCACGGCTGGGCTCCCGAAGCTCCTCCCGGACGTGCTCTCCGTAGCTCATGTCCGTCTCCTCTCCCGTGCTGCCGTCGGCGTGGGGCGAGACGGGGTGCGCCGCATGCCGCTCCTCCGAGCAGAACGCATCGCCGCCGTCCCCGCCCGGGGCGGGATGCGGCCGGGCGGTCCCGACCACAGGCCGATGGGGCCCGCGCGTCTCCGCTGGTGGGACACCCCATGGTCCGAACGCTACCGACCACGCGCCGGTCACGCTTGGCGGATGCAGGTGCGGCCGGGCCGGAGGACCGCTGCCGTACCTCGGTGCGGTCTGCGCACCTCCGCACGGGGACGGGTGTGGGGCGAGGCCCGAGGTACCTCTCCAGGTGTTCCCGCGTGCACGGGGAGTATCGCTCCAGGGGCGGACCGATCCGCTGGTCCGACCCGCCGCACCCGGCGTGACCGGGCGGGAAGCACGAATGACGCAGATCGGAGGACTTGATGGTCACAAACCGTCGCACGGACGCCGGCACCCTCCGCAGCAGACTTCACCACGACTTCGACGTCACCCAGCGAGCCGCTGCCACTCTCGCACTCCAGGCCCTGATCCAGGGGTACCGCCCGGCACACGTGATCGTTGACGTTCCCACGAGCACCCCCTCACCAGCGGCTTTGAGCTCACTGCTCCGGGCCTACCGCCCGTGCGGAAGCGTCGGCACGGCTTTCCGGCGCACCGACCCCGGAGCCGGTGCGCAGAAGGCCCTGAAGGCTGGTGCTCGACGAGAGGGGCCGGTCGGATTCAGAAAGGGCCGGACGGCCTCTGGGACGCTTCCCGTACCCGAGCGAGGCTGGACTCGCCGGAATCCTCGGCCGTGGGGCCGTGGGGCCGTGGGGCCGTGCGGTCGTGACGGGAACGGCTCGGGAAGGTGATGACCATGCCCGGCAGGAGCAGGCGGACCGCCGCCGCGCTGGCCGCCCTCGCACTGGCCGGCACGCTGGCCGGCGGATGTGCGGCGGATGCCGTCACCTCCAGCGGTGCCTCCCCGCATTCGGCCGCCGCGCCGAGCTCCTCCGGCGGTGACTGCTGGCGGTCGGGCACGTCGGGCGACGACTGGGACGACTGGGACGCGTGGATGCCCGGCATGATGCCGGGCATGAGGGGCCACGATGACTGTGCGTGGGGTCCCGGCATGATGGGCGGGCCGTACTGGCAGCGCGGTGACGGCACCCCGGTGACGACTCTGGACCAGGCCCGGGCACGGGCCGACGCCTTCGCCGGTCGGCTCGGGCTGCGCGTCGGGGAGGTCATGCAGTTCTCGAAGAACTTCTATGCCGAGCTGATGACCCCGTCCGGGGCATTGGCCACCGAGATCCTCGTCGACCCGACCGACGGTGACACCGGGATCGAGTACGGCCCGGCGATGATGTGGAACACCGATTACGGCATGCACCACCGCGACCAGGGCAAGGAGCAGGTCCGGATCTCCCCCGACCAGGCCCGCAACCGCGCCCAGCAGTGGCTGAACGACCGTGAGACCGGCCTGACCGTCGGCGAGGCCGACGTGTTCCCCGGCTACTACACCCTGCACACCCTGCGCTCCGGGAAGATCACCGGCATGCTGTCCGTCAACGCCTCCACCGGCGCCGTATGGGACCACACCTGGCACGGCACCTACATCGCCACCAGCGAACACTGACCGCACGGGAGGTCCGCGAAGGGTGCGGGCAGATGCTTCCCTCAACCCCCGCCACCGCAAGGGGCGGACGCCTGCCTGGTCACTTCCAGTCATTGACCAGAAACTCACGGGGCGCACGCGTCGGGCGCGTAGCGGAGGTGTGGGCCGCCGGACTATCCGCGCACGATGGGGCTGGCGTCGTCGGCGGTGGAAGAACCGGCGTGAACGGCCTGCTGAACGGTGGTCTGCTCAACCTCGGACAGGACCTGGTGTTCCCCCACACGGCGGGCCCGACCATCTCGACGACGAGGCCGAGTCGTGCGACGTCATCATCACGGCTGTGGTTGTCCTGTGCACTCTGACACCCGACGCGGCGGAGGGGTTCGCGGGCCATCTGGGCCGAGCACGGAGAGGTCGCCGCAGAGAGGAGAGCGGGGCGGGTGAGGCGGCGCAGCGGCGACGGTCCGCGGGGCTCGCGTCCCGTACAGGACACCTCCGTGCGACGCTCCGGCAGCGGTACGGGCTCATGGGCGTGCCCGTACCGGGAGGGGCGGAGCGACGCGCGGTGGTGCCGTCCCCATGGACAGCCGCCACGGGCCTCCCCTCCGCCCTATGAACGGTCCATGAGTTGGTTTTCGCGGGGAGGAGCGTCCTCCCCGGACGGGCGCGGCGAAGCCGCGGCGCCACCATCGGCCCCGGCCCCGGTCTCCGCCCCGGTCCCGGGCAGCGCGTACGCTTCCTTGACCGCGCGCCTTTCCTTCCAGAGGTGATAGACGGAAACGGCCAGGATGGCGGTGCCGACGAGGTTGGCGACGAAGTGCCACCAGACGCGGTACGTGACCAGGGCCGGACCTGGCTCGATGGCGCCGAACCAGGTCGACAGGCCGATCGCACGGCTCGCGCCCAGCGCGACGGACACCGTCAACACCACGTGCTCCAGACCGTGGAGACCCTGCATCCACACGCCCATTCTGGCCCACTTGCGCGACACGAGAGGACCGCTCACCCTACGGGTGATCTGCACGATGCCGACCAGTCCGGCGAGGAAGATGAAGTTGCCCGTCAGGTGCAGGATCTCCATGCCGAGCGAGGGCTTGGTCATGTCCACCTGACCCATGCCCCGCGCGAGGCCGTTGGCCCACGGAGTCATCCAGGCGGGCGAGTTCGGGTGGGCTATCCAGTAGCCAGCCTGTGCCACGTGCTCCTGGAAGTGCCCGAACTGCCCGATCACCCCGAGGCCGATGAGCCCGACCGCGGTCTTGTACAGCCACGGCTTCACTGGCCCCCGGTTCGCGTAGGCCAGTACGGCGACGGCGATCCACATCGCGAGGGCCCAAGCGATGAAGAGAGCGGCACCCGCGGTGTCGACCGCCGACACATTCAGTCCCATTCCGGGCATCTGGAGCATGCCTGATTCGTGGTTCACCCGTGCTCCTCCTCGTAATCCTCTCCACCACGGAGTGGCCCACACCGGACCGCCGCCAGCGTAGGGAGCCCCGTTCCGCGTCCGCTTCTCTTGAAATGCCGAGTCAGGAACCGCTCGATTCGCTCGAAGTCCCCTCTGCGCCCCCCTGTTCGATGCCGAGCGGGAGTCGTTCGCCGCGTTCGAGGCAGCCGCGAAGGCAGCCGAAGATTGGCCCGCAACAGGCTAGGGCCACGGCAGAACCCTCTGCCGGCACTGGAACAAGGGCCTGGACGCGACCGACGGGTGCAACGTCCGCAAGGAGGTCATCTTCGCCGAAGCCGTCGAGGCGCCCCGGGTCGCGGTCGGATGCGTGCTCACGGGTGGATCCAAGGTCGGCACGTACGACAACATCGTGGTGACCGGCGCGGCCCGTCTCGACGTCGACGACTTGGTGCCGCCCGCCGAGGTCTACGACTCCGAGCGGACGGCCTGGAGTCCGGGGCGGCAGGAGGCGTACGCGAACGACCAGGACAGCCCCGGCACCCTGATTGCGGTCACCGCGGCCTCCTACCGCAGCAAGGCGGACAAGGACCCGGCCGACTGGTTGCCCTCGGACGCCTCCCCCCACTGCGCCTACGCCGCGACCCGGACCGGCACGAAGCTGCGCGGGGACCTTGCCGCGGATGGGGCCGAGCGGGATGCCCTCGTCGGGCTCGCCGAGGACTGCCCGGTGACCGTCGTGGCCTCCCCCTGCCCCGCAAGGCCCGGAGCGTTCGTTCCGGTCTTCGTCCTGCCTTGCGGAGAACAGCGGGCTGAAGGAAGGGCCGGGAAGGCGGAGGGGGCTCTGCCCTGCCCTCCTGCCGCTCCGGCTGGCACTTCGCCTACAGGTCGGGCCTGGCACCGCTACGCGAGGCCTTCGCGGGAGCCGCCGTTGAGCGCGGGCCCCGGGGCCGTTTGTCGTGCAGGGGTGGTGGCCAGGATCCGTAGTCCCTTCTGGGAGGGGCTGCCGGGCTGGGCGGTCCAGACGACGACGTGCTGGTCGGGGGCGGTCGAGCTGGTGAGGGTGTCCCAGTCGAGGGTGAGGGTTCCGGCGACGAGGTGGTGGAAGGACTTGTTGCCGGTGCCCTGGACGGCGACCTCCCGCGTTCCCCACCAGTGCTGGAAGTCGGCGTGGTGTGTCATCCGGGCCAGGAGGCGCTTCAGGCGGGGGTCGTCCGGGCGGCGTGCGGTGTGCATGCGGAGGTAGGCCACGCAGGCCTGGGCTCCGGCGGTCCAGCCACCGTAGAGCTCCCGCAAGACAGGGTCGTTGAAGAGCAGCCATACGTAGTTCCGGTCCGCTTCGGGGACCTGGCCGAAGTCGGTGAGGAGGGCGACGGCGAGCCGATTCCAGGCCAGGACGTCCATGGTGTCGGACAGGACCATGGCGGGGGACTCGGTGAGCTGGTCGAGGAGTCGGCGGCAGTGCTCGGTGACTTCCCGGCCCGAGGGCGCGGGCCGCCCGCCCGGTGTGCGGCCGGCGACCTCGAAGAGGTAGGCGCGCTGGTCGTCGTTCAGGCGCAGGGCGCGGGCGATGGTCTCCAAGACGGGCAGGGACGCCTGCATGCGGCCTTGCTCGATGCGGGTGTAGTAGTCGGTGCTGATGGCGGCGAGCCGCACCACCTGGAGGACCCCTACGCCCGCGTCGACGACGTCCGCGCCGCCGTCGACTTCATGCAGACCCTCGACTTCGTCGACCCCGAGCGCACCGGCACCCTCGGCATCTGCGCCGGCGCCGGATACAGCGTCAACGCCGCCATGACCGACTACCGCATCAAGGCCCTCACCACCGTCAGCGCCGTCAACATCGGCACCAACTTCCGCCGAGGCTGGTACGGCACCGACTCCGACGCCGCCGCCGTCCCCACCCTCAAGGCCGTCGCCCAACAGCGCACCGCCGAGGCCTCCCAGGGCGCCGAACCCACCCACCTCCCCTACGTCCCGGCCGAGCCGGACGAGAACACCCCCCCGTGACCTGGCCGAGGCAAGCGAGTACTACCTCACCCCCCGTGCTCAGCACCCCAACGCCAAGAACAAGTTCCTCTTCACCAAGAGCGTCCCGCGGATCTTCACCTTCGACGCCTTCCACATGGTCGAAGACCTCCTGACCCAGCCCCTCCTCGTCGTCGCCGGCAGCGAAGCAGGATCGCTGTGGATGTCCACCGAGCTCCACGGCCGCGCCCGTACCACCAAGAAGCTCCGGGTCGTCGAGGGCGGGACGCACATGGACTTCTACGACGTCCCCAAGTACGTCGACCAGGCGATCGCCGAGGCCGTCCCGTTCTACACCGAGCACCTGGCGCCCAAGCCCGCCGACCAGTACTGATCCCCCCGCGTTACGGGCGGGCGGCGGCCGGGCATTGATGTCCGGTCGCCGCCACACGGCCCCTACCCGTCCCCGCCCCGGGCAGCGCCCCACCTGCCGCCCACACCCAGGAGGCTTCCGATCATGAGCAGCGTGCCCAAGTCGCTGAGACTGCGACGGGAGGTCTCCCCGCTGGAGCTGTTCTACGACCTGGTCTTCGTCTTTGCGGTCTCCCAGCTCTCCCACCACCTCCTGGAACACCTCACCTGGCGCGGCGCGGCGGAGACCGCCGTGTTGCTCGTTGCCGTGTTCGGCACCTGGGCCTACACCAGCTACGAGGCCACCCTCCTCGACGTCCACCGCAACGTCACCCGGTGGATGATCATCATCGTCATGGGCCTCGGCCTGTTCATGAACGCCGCGATCCCCGGCGCCTTCGACGACCGGGCCTGGGCATTCGTCATCCCGTTCCTCGCGATCCTCTTCTTCGCGGGCGCGGTCACGGCCTTGGCCGGCCGCACCGACGCCCTGCGCGAGCACTTCCGCCGCACCCTGGTCTGGATGGTGCTCTCCGCCCCCCTGTGGATCGTTGGCGCCGCGGTCGGCTCCGGCCCCCGCCTGTGGTGGTGGGCCGCCGCCGCTCTGATCGACCTCACCGGCACCTGGCTCGCCCACCCGCTCCCAGGACGTACCCTCAGCGGCCGCGAGCTCGCCTTCGACGCCAAGCACATGCTCGAACGCCTCCGGCTGTTCTTCATCATCCTGCTCGGCGAGACCGTCCTCACCGCCGGCCGTGCGATGACCGAAGCCCCCGTCGACGTCCCCAGCGTGCTCGCCACCGCCGGTGTCTTCACGGCCCTGGTGTGCCTGTGGGCCGCCTACTTCGGCGGCGGCGAAGACGCCATCACCACCGCCGTCACCACCTCCACCGACCCCGTGCGCTCCGTCCGACTCGGAGTCAACAGCGCCTACCTCGTCCTGGCGGCCCTGGTCGCCCTCGCGGTCGGCAGCGAACTCGTCATCGCCCACCCCACCGGCCACGGCTCCAGCACCCTCGCCCTCCTCCTCTTCGGCGGCCCCGCCCTCTACCTCTCCACCACCGCCTGGTTCTTCGGCACCACCGCCGGCGGTGCCTGGAAAGAACGCCTCCTCGCCGCCGCCGCCCTCGCCGTCACCGGTGTGGCCGCCATCTGGCTGCCCCCACTCGCCTCCCTCGCCCTCCTCGACGTCATCCTCATCACCACCGTAGTCATCCTCACCCGCGCCCACCGACGCCTGACCACCTCACCGGAGACCGCGCCCACACACTGAAGAACGCGACCGCGGATCCCGGAATACCGCACGGTCGGCATGGCGCCCCCGGCCAACTGGCACTTCCCGGCCGAGCGCATCCGCCCGGAGAACACCGGAGAGCGGGCACGGGCAATGAAGATCGGGAAGATGTAGCGAAGGCGTGAAGCCCGCGCCCACCGGCATGGACGGCTCTCGCCGGATGGAGCGCGAGGTGCTGTTCGCCTCGGTCGAGGTGCCCTGGGGCAAGAGGGGCGGCAAAGGGGTGCCACGTCACCGGCGCCGGCCTCGCCGACTTTCCGTGGGTGGAAGGGGCCACCGCTGGCGCCGCAGCGTCAGCGCGACCCGGCGTACCTGAAAGTGGACTGCTTAGACTTCGCCGACCCCGCGTCGGGGGGTGAGCGCCTCCGGCAGCGGCAGGCCTACGACGCAGTGCACGAGTGAGGTGGGGACGTGCTGGCCTGGCGGATTGGCTGGCAGGTGATCACCCTGCCGAGGCCTCAGGCTCGCGAACGATCCGCGGCCGACGGGCGTGGATCGTGGGTGGTGCCTCACGCATCCACGAACATCGACACCGGTGTCCGGTCGGCCCGGTACTGCACCACCGGCCAGTAGCCCTCCATGCAGAAGGTGCCGGACGTGTCGTCGTAGTGCACCTCGAAGTCGCCCGACCGGTAGACCACCAGGCTCTGCGGCTCCAGCGCGTCCAGGAGCCGGTCCTTCTCCTCGGCGGACTCGGTGCCGTCCGCCCCCGACGCCCACAGGAACTCCCTGCCGCTCTCCTCGATCGCGGCGAACGACTCCACGAGCCCCCTGACGTGCGGCACCAGTTCGGCCGTCCGCGCGGCACCGCAGCCGTCGAACGACACCCACACGCTCCCGTCGCCGAACACGACGTCAGTCTCGTAGCTCGCGACTTTCCCGTCGAAGGCGATCGTGCCGAGCACGGCGTCCCGTACCGGCGGAGTCCGGTCGGGGGGCCAGCTGCTCTCCGGCAGCAGCCGGGTCGCGAGGAACGCCTCCGTCGACTGGGTCTCGTACAAAGGGTTGTGTTCCGGCGGCAGGAGCCGTACGTGCACTGTGAGCTGACCGGGAGTGGCACGCACGGTGCGGCCGTCATGGGCGCGGAGCGTCAAGTGCGTCGCGTCATGGCGGATGTGCTCCACCAGGAACGAGCGCGGCAGCGTCACCAGGGACAGGGTGCCGCCGCCCGCCGAGCCGACGACGGCCAGGACCGCTTCCTGTCCGCCGTCACTTCCCGAACCCACATGCAGAACGGTCGACAACTCATCTGCCACACAAAGTACTTGAGCGTCCCGCCGTAGAATGCCCAGGCTCGCTTCGTCCCCTCGCAGTGCCCCTGCGAAGACTTCCAGTGCGTGCACGATGGCCTCCCGGTGCCCGAGCTTACGTGCGCGATGGCTGGTACCCCGCCGTGAACGTGCGAACGGCCGTGCGGAACGATCGTGATCGTGACGTCAAGATGGGCCCGCGCGGCCTTGAGTCATGCTATTTGCACCGGCATCCCGCGCCGCCGACCGGGCAAGCTGGTCGCCGAGCTCTCCGACCCTCGGATCACCTGCGAGGAGTTTCGCCTGCACGAACGCCGATGCCGTGAACGGCAGCGCGTCGCCGGCGCGGGCCCGGACCACCAGCTGGTCTTCGCTGACCGGGTGATCGCCACCCCGGTCGTCCTGCGCTTCCAGCTCCCACACGCCGCCCTTGCCATGCTCTACGGCGTGGACCGCTCCACGATCACTCGCGCCGTGCACGAGATCCGCCCCTGCTCGCGGCCCGCGGCTTCGTCGCCTCCGGCCAACCCCACGTGCGCCTTCGCACCCTGAGTGACGTCTTTGCCTACGCGGCGTCCCAGGACGTGGAACTGCGCATCGACCGCATCGAGGTGAGGGTGCGTCGGCCCCGGGCGAACAAGTCCGGTCGCCGGGCATTCGCCTCCGGCAAGATGAAGCAGAACACCAAGAAGACCACCGTGATCAGCGATGGCAAGGGCCGCACCCTGTGGACCGGGGCCATCCGGCCCGGCAGGATGCATGATCAAACTGCGCTCAAGACCGAGGGCATCGGCCACCTGTTCAAGCAGTACCCCCAGGTGAGGGCGAAGGTCGACGCGGGCTACCGTGGTCTGGCCAAGCAGTCCCCCGACCAGGTCCAAGCCCCACCGCTCAAGCCGGAGAAGGACGCCCCACCCTGGCGGCGCGGCTGTCCGAACTGACCGAGCGCGAGGCTGAGCGCACGGTGCGCTGCAAGGTGTGCGCCTACGACGGCCTCGTCGCCCGAGCCCGCGCCGAGCCGGCCTGGGTGGCGGATGGTTTCGCGCCCGTCGACGAGCTGTACGATTCCTGACTTCCGGCATTGCCGAGTCTTCGTTTCCGCCCTGCCTGCGGATGGCGTCGTCATGTCGTTGTCGGGATTCGCTTCCTCCCTCAACGGGACGGTCGGGGTGCCCTTGCCCGGCCGGAGGGCGCCCGGGCCCACTCGCACCCCGCTGCCCAGCCGGGGCTTCGGCGGGGCAGCCGCCGTGGGCCGACGGCGCGTCGGCACGCGAGTGCGGCATCGTGTCGGCCCCCGGGGCGTGTCGACTTCCGCTGGTGTCAGGCTTCCCGGTCCCATGTCCGGATCGCCGTCGTACGATCCTCGATGGCCTGGGCTGCGTCGAGGATGAGGTCCTCCTCGAACCGGCCGCCGATGAGCTGCACTCCCACCGGCAGGCCGTCCTCCAGCGAGACCGGCAGGGTGACGGCGGGGAAACCGAGGACCGGGACCGCGGTCATCGGCCACATGGCGGAGAAGAGCTCGCGGGTGCGTCCGGGCCCCGCCTGGTCCGCGTCCTGTTCGAAGGGGAGCTCGGCGCAGGCCGGTGTGAGCAGCAGCCGCTGCCTGCTGAGGAGTTCCTGCAGTCGGGTGATCAGGGTGGCGCGTCGCGCCCAGCCGTTGATGTAGGTCTCCAGGGAGGGGCGCTCGCCCCACACTTCGGCGGCGTACCCGAAGTGGCCTTCCAGCGCGGTGCGGATCGCCTCGTCGCCCAACTGCTGTACGACCGGCAGGATGAGGCGGATGTCCTCGGTGATCAGCAGCGCCCACAGCCGTGAGGCTTCGGTGAGCAGGGACAGCTGATTGACTTCCTCGACGACGTAGCCGGCGTCCATCAAGCGGGCCGCCGCCGCGTCCAGGGCCCGGTCGACGGCCGGGTGGTTCTTGACGTCGGCGTTGCCGCGGACCACGGTGACGGCGATCTGGCCGGCGGGCCGCGTCGGGGTGGGGAACGCGGGGACGCCCTGCGGCATCCGCACGTCGGGCGTGCTCATCGCGTGCAGTGCCAGGCGGGCGTCGGCCACGGTGCGTGCCAGCGGGCCTTGTACGGCGCAGTAGTGAACGGTGGGCGGGAAATCCAGTTCCACCGGTCCGCCGGGGGTGTCGGCGAAGGCCGGCGGCCCGTAGTCGGAGACGCGGCCCACCGTGGGTCGCACACCGACGACACCGCAGCAGGCCGCGGGGAAGCGGATGGAGCCGCCGATGTCGTTGCCCTGGGCGATCGGCGTCATGCCTGCGGCCAGGCTGCTGGCCGATCCACCGCTGGAGCCACCGGGCGTGCGGTCCGCGTCCCAGGGGTTGAGCGTCCGGCCGTACAGCTCGTTGGTGGAGAACCAGCGGAACGAGAAGCCCGGCGAGTTGGAACGGCCGACCGGAACGGCGCCTGCTTCGCGCAGCGCGGTGACGCACGCCGCGTCGTCGGTCGCTTCCTTGTCCGCCAGGGCGGCCACTCCGTTGCTCGTGGCGTATCCCTTCTGATCGGTATTGATCTTGATGGACACGGGGATCCCGTGCAGCGGTCCCAGCTCGTCGCCCGCGGCCACCGCGGCGTCGGCACGCCGGGCTGCGGCGAGCGCCTCCTCCGGGCGGACGTCCACCAATGCGTTCAGTCGGGGGTTGGTCTCGGCGATGCGGTCCAGGCAGGACCGTACGAGCTCCTCGGAGGAGACCTCGCGGGTCCGAATGGCCTCGGCCAGGTCGGTGGCGGAACGCTGCCACAGGGCTGCGGACGGTTCGTGCTTACCCAAGGAACACCTCTTCGGAAGGGGCCTGCTCACCGGCTGCGCGGCGCGGGCGGTACGAGAAGGGGGAGGAGGCGGACGGCGTCGGTGGGCTGAGCCCGACCGGCGATGGCGCCGTGCGCCGCACCGTTGTGAAACGGTGTTTTATCACGGCGTCAGAGTGCGCTTCCGTCGCTTGCGATGTCAACCCCTGACCGGCGCGTCGTGGGGTGAGGCGACCTCGGAGTCGCCCGTGGGGCGGCGCGACCCCATTGTGGCGCGCCTCGCGCGAGGGGGGTCGGGTCGTGAGGGGGATGGTCGCCGCCGTTGGGCGTCGTGCTCGCGGCGCGGGCCGGTTTCCCCGATGGCAACCCGGCCCCGTCGCGTGGTGCACGAAGCCGCCCGCCGTGAGGGGTGCTGAACGGTTTGCCGGTTAAGCCTTGACCGGGGGTGCTTCTCCGGTGTCGATGAGGGCGTCCACCACGGCTCTGGCGACGTGAGCGGCCCTCTCTGCCGTCCAGTAGGTCGGCTCCTCCAGGGTGGAGACGTAGTAGCCGCGGGTCAGCAGGGACAGGACGTCCGCGGCGAGGCCGGCGTCGGGCACCCCTGCCGTGATGGACGCTTCGAGGAACTCCTGGCGCGCTTCGAGCGGTTCGCGGCGGTCGATTCCGTTGGGGTCGCTGTGTGCTGACGAAAGCATCTCGACCCAGAGGGTGCGCAGCAGTCGGTCCTCGGGATCGGTGCTGAGGTGCCATTCCACCGTGGCGCGCAATCGGTCCGCCCCGCTCAAGTCCTCCAGGTGTGCTTCCAGGTCCGTTCGCCAGCGGGATTCGGCGGCGCGTACGGCGTTGATGATCAGGGCTGTGCGGGTGGGCACGTAGTTCGTGACCATGGCTGTGGATCCGCCCAACTCCTTGGCCACGGCGCGGATGGTGATGGCGCGTGCTCCGTCGCGCGCCGCGACGGCAAGGGTCGCCTGGGCGATCGCCCGGCGGCGCTGGACTTCGTCGACATCGATCGGCATGGCAGCAACCTAACGCAGAGGGGGTTGACGTCGAACACGCGTAAATGCAACGCTGTTATATCACAATGTTTTTTCGAACATTTCCCTTCGTGGAGGCTTCTGTGAGCCCTGACGTTCAGCGCGTCACACCAGAACCCGTTCCTCCGCATGCGCAGCAGCACATGGTGCGCATGCGCGACGGGGTGCTCCTGGCCACCGATGTGTACGGTGCCGTCCGGGGACAACCCGCGCCGACCGTGCTGGCCCGTGTCCCCTACGACAAGAACAGCCGGTACGTCTTCTTCGACAAGATCGCGGAGAGGTTCACGGCCTGCGGTTACGTCGTGGTGGTCCAGGACGTTCGGGGCAAGTTCCGCTCGGGGGGCCGGACGCTGGGGTGGACCGGGGAGGTCGACGATGGTGACGACACCCTCGAGTGGATCACCCGCCAGTCCTGGTCCGACGGGACCGTGGGCATGTTCGGCGACTCCTACTACGGGTTCACCCAGTGGTCCGCGGTCTCCAGTCAGCACCCCGCGCTGCGCGCCATCGTGCCCCGGGTGACCTCCACCTCGAACGCCCCCGGCATCGCCACCTACGACTCCGGTTCGGGCCGGCAGCCCCTGTGGCTGGAGGGGGCCACCTACCAGGCGCAGGTGTGGGTGGACAACGACACCTACGAGTTCGACGTCGATCTCACCAGGCGTCCGATCGCCGCCGCCTACGAGGAGGCGTTCACCGCGATCGGGAAGCGCTCGGCCGGCTTCGACCTCATCGTCGGCGGCATCCCCCTCGCCCCGTACAACGGTCCGCACCCCTACGACGCCCGCCCCGTGCCTGTGTTGCACTGCGTCGGTTGGTTCGACAACCTCGGCATCGCCCACATGCGCGACTACACGGAGCTGGCTGCGCGCCCCGGCTGGGCGGCCGTCCAGTACCTGATCGCCGACACGATCGACCACGAGAACTACTTCCTGGAAGACGCTCCGGCCACGTCCGAGACCGATCACCTGGCCGACCCCACTGCCCTCGAACGCATGCTGGACTTCTACACCGGCCCCGCCATCGAGTTCTTCGACGTCTTCCTGAAGGGCACCGCGCAGCCCGACTCGTTGCCCCGGGTGCGCTGGAAACTCGGCCACGTGGGCTGGCGCACCTCTGCCGTGTGGCCGCTGCCGGAAGCCGTAGCCGTCGAGCTGTACTTGGCGGAGCCGGCCACGGCGAACGGTGCGACTCCCGGTGGGAAGCTGGCCCCGCGCCCCGCCGACGCCCTCGAAACGGCGGAGTGGCGGTACGACCCGGACGACCTTGTGCCGTCCGCCGCCGCCGACACCTTCCTCCAGCTGCGCGATCACGTCGACGAGCGCCGCACGCTCGACCGGGACGACGTCCTCGTGTTCACCGGTCCCGCCTCTGACCGTCCCCTCGACCTCGCCGGCCCCGTCCGTGCGGTGCTGCACGCGGAGAGCACGGCGCCCACGTTCGATGTGTTCGTCCGTCTCCTCGACCTGGCTCCGGACGGCACGGCGCGCCTGATCGTGCGCGGCTGCGCCCAGGCCGACGGGCCGGGCGCGGTGGAGATCGCTCTGGGACACACCGGTTACCGGGTGCGTCCGGGACACCGCCTCGCACTGATGATCGCTGGCAGTGACTTCCCCAACCACCTGCCCAACTCCGGCTCCACGGAGAGCCCGTGGCTGACGACAACCCCCAAGACGAGCCTGCAGAAGCTCTACACCGGCTCCGTCCACCCCTCCCGCCTGTGTCTGACCGTCCTGCCCGAAAGCGGCGAATAGCCCCCGCACCCTGGAGGGCTCATGCTCCCTCTGCGACACCTCCCCAGCACGCTGCCGACCCACCCGGCAGTGCGCCCCCCGGCCGTCGAACGGCGCGGTGAAGGGGGCGGCACGAAATGAGCCGCTTCGTCGCCACCCGCCTCGGCATGCTCGTCCTGACCGTGCTCGTCTCCAGCCTGGCCATCTACGGCGCGATGTTCCTCACTCCCGGGGACCCCGCCACGCTGCTCGTCGGCGGCAGCCGCAATCCCGACCCCGCCGTGCTGGCACAGATCCATCGCGAATATCACCTGGACGACCCGTTCATCCAGGGCTACTGGCACTGGCTGAGCAACTGCCTGCAGGGCGACTTCGGCACGTCCCTCGTCTACCGCGACTCCGTCGCCGGACTCATCGGTGCTCGCGCCGGTGACACTTTCGCCCTCGTCGCCTACGCCGCCGTCCTTGTCCTCGCCGTCGGCATCCTGGTCGGCACCGTCGCAGCCCTTCGCGGAGGGCGTACGGAAACCCTGGTGACGACCCTGACGGCAGGCGCGATGGCGGTACCGACCTTCGTCATGGCGGTCCTGCTCATCTGGCTCTTCGCCGTCCAGCTCCCGTGGTTCCCCGTCTACGGTTCCGGCGAGGGCTTCACCGGCACGCTGACGCATCTGACGCTTCCGGCCGTCGCGCTTGCGCTGACCTGGATCGGCTACGTCGCCCAGGTGACCCGGACCGCCGTCCGCGCGGAGATGCGCTCCGAGCACGTGGAGACCGCCCGCAGCCGAGGCGTCCCCGAGCGCACGGTGATCAGGCGGCACGTGCTGCACAATGCCTCCGGCCCCGTGTTCGCCGTCTCCGGTGTCGGCATCGCCGGACTCATCGCCACCGCGGCCGTCGCCGAGCAGGCATTCGGCACCGGAGGGCTCGGGGCACTCATGATCGAGGCCGCCTCCAAGCAGGACATGGCCGTCGTCCAGGCCGTGTCACTGATCTTCGTGGTCGTCTTCGTCATTCTCAACACCACCGTCGACCTGGTCAGCGCCGCCCTCGACCCCCGTAGCGCGCAGAAGGGGGTCCGATGACCACCGCCCTGTCCACCCGCACCGCGCCGAAGGGACGGAGCGGACGCCCGCGCGACCCCCTGACGCTCGGCGCGGGGTGCGTCGTCGCCCTGTTCGTCCTGCTCGCCGTGTTCGGGCCGCTGCTCGCTCCGCACGATCCGAACGCCGTCGACCCCCTGAACGTGAACGCCGGACCGTCCGCCGCCCACCTGCTCGGGACGGACGACACCGGACGCGACCTGTTGTCCCGGCTGATCGCCGGAACCCGCGCCAGCCTCGCCGCCCCCGCCGTCGTCATCGCCGTGTGCACCACACTCGGCACCTTCCTCGCACTGACCGCAGCCTGGTTCGGAGGATGGGCCGACCGGTTCGTCTCCGGAGCCCTCGACATCGTCTTCGGCTTCCCGGGACTCATCATGGCCGTCCTCGTCGCCGCGGTCTTCGGCGCCGGGCTCACCGCGCCGATCGTCGCCCTGTCGATCGCCTACCTTCCCCTGATCACCCGCGTCGTACGATCGGCAGCGATCAAGGAACGCAACCTTCCGTACGTGTCGGCGCTCCAGCTCCTCGGCGCGCCCACCGCCCGCGTCTGGCTGCGGCACCTGCTGCCGAACCTGCTGCCGCTCGTCCTCGTGCAGGCCACCATCGGTTTCGGATACGCCCTGCTCGACGTGGCCGCGATCTCCTTCCTCGGGCTCGGCAGCCAGCCGCCGGACCCGGAGTGGGGGCTGATGGTGTCCAACGGCGCCCCCTCCATCCTCGCCGGCCAGCCGGAGCAGTCGCTCTACGCGGGCATCGCCATCCTCATCGTGGTCGTCGCGTTCAACCTGCTGGGGACGGGACTGTCTCGACGTCTGCTCGGAGAGAACGCATGAGCACACCGCCCCTGCTCCAGATCAACGCCCTCGGCGTCGACCTGCCCCTCGACGGAACGCCGCGCACCGTCGTCCACCGCGCCGACGTCACCATCCCCGAAGGCACGGCCGTCGCCCTGGTCGGCGAATCCGGATCCGGCAAGTCCCTGACCGCCCGCTCCGTCATGGGGTTGCTGCCCCGGAACGCCCACATCCACGGAGAGGTGCTGTTCGCCGGCGAGTCGGTCCCGCGGATGAAGCCCGAACGCCTGCGAGCGTTCCGCGCGTCCGAAGTCGCCATGGTGTTCCAGGACCCTCGCGCTCACATCAACCCCGCCCGCAGCATCGGCGACTTCCTGATCGAAGGACTGACCACCACACGTGGTGTCCGGACTGCCGAGGCGGTCAGGAAGGTCACGGGCATCCTCCAGGAGGTCGGGATCGCCGACGCCGAGCGGCGCATGCGTCAGCGGCCCCACGAACTGTCGGGGGGCTTGCTCCAGCGAGTCATGATCGCCGCGGCGCTGGCCGCCGAACCACGTCTGCTTCTCGCGGACGAGCCGACCACCGCCCTCGACGTGACCACCCAGGAGGAGGTGATGGCCATCATCGGAGAAGCCCGCGAAGCCCGTGGACTCGCCATGCTGTTCATTACGCATGACCTGGAGCTCGCAGCCGCCGTGTGCGACCGGGTCGTGGTGATGTACGCGGGCACGACCGTGGAAGAACTGCCCGCCGACCGCCTGCGCGGGCGGGCGGCCCATCCCTATACACGTGCCCTCCTCGCGTCGCGGCCTTCGGTCTCCGACTCCGGCGCGGAGCTTCGCTCGATCCCCGGAAGGCCCCTGCCCGGCTTCGAAGCACCCGACGGATGCGCCTTCAGCGACCGATGTTCCCATGTCCAGGACCTGTGCCGAAGTGACCGGCCACAACCGAGCTCCGTCGGGGACGCCTCGGCGGCCTGCCACTTCCCCCACACGTTCACTCCCGAGGAGCCCGCCCGCCATGCTTGAGGTACGCAACCTCCGCAAGGAGTTCGGTGACTTCGTCGCCGTGGACGACGTGACGTTCTCACTCCCGGAGCAGGGGTCCTTGGCCGTGGTCGGGGAGTCGGGATCGGGCAAGACGACCACCGCCCGCATGATCGCCGGTCTGGAGACGCCCAGCGGCGGCCACGTCGTCGTCGCAGGCGACGAGCGCAAACCCGGCCGCCTGTCGTCACGCGAACGCCGTGCCCGCGGCAGACAGATCCAGATGGTCTTCCAGGACCCCTATGCGTCCCTCGACCGGCGCCAGCGGATCGGTGACGCCGTCGCCGAGGCGGTCGTGCTGCACCAGCACCTGCCCGCAGATCGGCTCCGCGACCGCGTGGCCGAACTGCTGGACATGGTCGGCCTGGACGACCGGCAGGCACGCTCCCTGCCGAAGGCGCTGTCCGGCGGGCAACGACAGCGCGTCGCCATCGCCCGCGCCCTGGCCGCCGAACCCAGGGTACTGATCCTGGACGAGGCCATCGCGGCCCTGGACGTGTCCATCCAGGCACAGATCCTTGCCCTGCTCGCCCGCATCCGAAAGGACACCGGCACCGCCCTGCTGTTCATCACACACGACCTCGGCGCGGTCCGGCACATCAGCGACGACGTCCTGGTGATGCGGGAGGGAAGGGTCGTCGAGCACGGACCCGTCACCACCGTCCTCGGAGATTCCCAGGATTCCTACACCCAGTGCCTCATCGCCTCCATCCCGAAGCCGGGTTGGAAACCGCGCAGAAGGGCGGACAGAGCCACCGACTGACGGCCTCAAGCCACCCCGCACACCAGGCGAACCACCGAACGAAGACGGTTGTCCCGGCGAGGGAACGGGACAGCCGTCTTCTTCTTCTTCTTCTTCGGCGACGGAGTACGGGGAGGCCAGGACAGGCCGTACCTCTCGGCCAAGGAACCACGAAGGGCTACACGACGTGCGTACGACCACAGGACGCCACCGCAGGACCCGCGCGCTTCCGGCCGGACTGGCCGTCGCCCTGGCTGCCGGGGGTGCGGGCACCTATCTGGCCTCCGTGCACGACGGCGCGGACGCGGCGACCGCCGGCCCGGTCGTGGTGTCCACGACCGCGGCGCTGGAGAAGGCC